>DYSI01000058.1 GCA_020718275.1 Draconibacterium orientale | reverse complement strand
AAATATACTCATATTTATCTGAATGACAATAATTTAATTTATAGAACTCCCCTTTTAATAATTTGTTCGGACAGTTATGATATAGAGTAAATTAATAAACCCGTTTTGCATTTAGGATAAATTTAATTTAAGGTTAACCGTTGTACATTATGATAGATATCTATCTAGAACAATTAATTAAAATTATAGTTTTATTTCTTTACAGAGTAACTCCCATAAACGGATCGCTTTCTTTTGAAACAATAATACGCCCTTAGTAAAAGCAATTATTTTTTCTAAACTTTGATTGCTGTAAATGTAAGCCTATAAAGCTTTTCAGTTGTTTTTATCACCACCATTGACCATTAGCCCAATTAGAATAACTTACAAGACCTTGCTGTTAAATTTTTTAAATGCTATTGTAGAAAAAGAAGCTGGTAAAGTGCATGGTATTTTTGAGCCAAATGAAAATTATATTGTAAAATTGCAAGCCTTTTAAGGTATCAATTTTTGACTCGTTTAAGTTTTAAAATGACCAATAAAATCAACGTGCATAAACCCCTTTAATTTACAAATCGAAACAAAAAAAACAGAAACATGAATAACAAAAAAAATGGAAATCCAGCAGTTGTAGGATTAGCGGGATTCGGATTAACAACGCTCTTATTGCAATTTCACAATATCGGATTGATGGGCTTAGGCCCTGTGGTGGCTATGGGTTTTATTTTTGGTGGCCTAGCCCAAATGATTGCTGGATTTCAAGAACAAAAAATGGGTAATAATTTTGGATACAGTGCATTTGTAGCATACGGAGCTTTTTGGATCGGTTTAGGAATTATTTGGTTGCTTAACCATTTCAATATCTATGTTTCGAGCAAAACTGATGTCGGATATTATTTGATTGCTTGGACAGCTTATACTAGTATTTTATGGATAGCTTCATGGAGAGTAAATACAGCTATGGCTTTAACTTTCAGTACTTTACTCATTGGATTCATCCTTCTTGACCTTGGCCATTTTGGAAACCCTGTCATGAATATTGTGGCTGGATATGAACTAATTATTTGTGCTTTTCTGGCTTGGTACATGATGGCTGGTGCCATTATCAATGATTTAGCAGGAAAAACAGTCCTTTCTATGGGAAAAAAATGGGTGAAATAATTACATTCTAAAAACCAAGACTTGGCAAAAGTGCCGACTGCAAAATTGGGCATTTTCTACAACGGACAAGTTTTTGATGCTTATCTGCTCGTTTCCGAAATTATTAGATCAGCCAAAAAATCAATCACACTAATCGATAACTATATCGACGAAAGCGTTTTACAACTGTTGACCAAACGACCAGCAGGAGTAAATGCTACTATTCTAACAAAAGCTATTAGCCGGCAAGTTGAACTTGACCTAAAAAAACATAACCAACAATACCCTGAAATAGAAATTAAAATCTTCACAAAATCGCACGACCGTTTTTTGATTATTGACCAAGAAACCGTTTTCCATATTAGCGCATCGCTAAAGGATTTGGGTAAGAATTGGTTTGCTTTTTCAAAAATGGACATTCACAGCTTGGGAATGCTTCATAAGCTCGATTGGTAATTATTGAACCTTTAAACCAATAGTTAGAAATTATAGCTTTAGTATAAGCTTGATTATATGAATCTTAATAATGCTACTCAGATAGCATTCAGTTTAGCACCAAGTGAAATCTATAAGGAGTTTTAAGGGATTTGTTATTAAAAAAATCAGCAACAGAAGTCCGTATATAAGATAACCGATAGAATATCGTTTGCAAATCTAGCTTTTGATTAAACTGAGCTAGTTTTCAATTTGAACAAGAAAAACCGCCCAATAGTAGTAGTTTTGCACGAAATATTGGAAGTATTTTAGAAATCATGAATAAAGATTATGACGTAATTGTAGTAGGTGCCGGACCGGCAGGCCTGTTAGCAGCAGGTCGAGCTGCAAGTATGGGCGCTAAAGTCCTTATTCTTGAAAAGATGCCTTCAGAGGGAAGAAAACTACTCATCACCGGAAGCGGTCGCTGCAATGTTACCAATGGCGCAACAAATAGCGAATTTATAAATCATGTTTTTCCGGATGGCCGTTTTCTACGACATGCTTTAAAAGCTTTTAACTCCACCAATATTTTACAACTACTTGATAAATATGGTGTTAAAACTATTATTGGACCCAATGGTCGATTTTTTCCGGCTTCGGACAAAGCGAAAGATGTATTGACCGCACTCCTTCAATGGACTAGTGATCAAGGGGTTGAAATACGCAAAGGCGAAAGAGTTGAGAAAATTTTGACTGATAACAGCAAGGTAATTGGCGTTAAATCGAATGGTAAATCTTTCATGGCTGGAGCAGTTATTTTAGCCACAGGCGGTAAATCTTATCCATTAACTGGCTCAACAGGTGATGGTTATGAATTAGCAAATCAATTGGGTCATACCATCGAAAAACCACTTCCAGCCTTAGTATCGCTAGAAACAGCAGGAGGTATTGCCCAAAAGCTTCAAGGGCTCAATTTAAAAGACGTAAACGCAAGCCTTTGGGTTAATAATAAAAAAATACACGACCTAACAGGAGAAATGTTATTCACTCATTTTGGCTTATCGGGGCCTATCATATTAACTTTGAGCAGATTTGCGGTAAATCCTCTTCAAAACCGTGAAAAAGTGGAAGTAAGCCTAGACCTTGTTCCTTCACTCAAAGAAACAGAATTAGATATAAAACTCATCCAAGATCTAAATAATCACGGAAAAAAGAAGATTATTAACTTGCTGCACAACTGGTTACCAGCATCCATGGCGCCATTGTTTATAGAATTATTGATGATAGATGCTGACAAAGTCTGTCATCAAATATCAGGAAATGAGCGTAAGAAAATTGCTGGTTTATTAAAGAATTTTAAAATTCCGATTTCACATAATCGATCTTTTAAAGAAGCAATCATTACTGCAGGCGGGCTTATCCTTTCCGAAATTTCACCCAAAAGTATGGAATCAACCATTATTTCAGGACTTTATTTTGCAGGCGAACTTATAAATCTCGACGCCGAAACAGGAGGTTATAATTTACAAATTGCCTACTCAACCGGTTGGCTAGCTGGCGAATCGAGTGCAAAATATTGGAAAAGTAAATAGTATTTCGCTATTGGTAATGGCTGATAGTTGGAAAATATAATTATGCTTCCTTTACTTTTTGGATTAGTTGTTCAAGATTCACATATAAACCTGCTGCCATGAAAGCCCCAACAGTTACCCCCAAAACTCCATGAATATCAATATTTTGACCCACAAAGGTCAAATTTGCAATTTTAGTTTTAGGGGCAATTTGAGTATGCAGTGGTTCTGCGTTACTTCTAATAATTCCGTAAAGCGAGCCTTGAGGAGTATGGGTATAATGCTCATAAGTTAGAGGTGTATTGCTTTCAATTGCAAGGATTTTGTCTCGCAAACTAGGCCATTGCTTTTCCAATAACTTGAGGAGTCTTTCTTGCATTTCTAATTTAAAATCGAGGTAAGATTGTGGGCGATTTTTGAAAGTAGTTCCCTCCCACTCTTTAACCATATCGTAACGCATTGGGCTTATTACCGTTATTCCACTAGCATGAGTTTGACCCTCTTGTTCGGATTGGGTCAGCATCATAAACGACCGTGGCCATTGATCGTCGGCAATTTCATTATTCCAAACATCGTTTTGATTATAGGCATATATGTTGTGCGAAATATTCTCAAAACTGCCCGGTTTAAGTACGATATAGCTCGAAAAAATAGAATAGGTATTTGCCATTTTTATAATTCGTTGGCGATACACTTTACGAAGTCGGTCTTCAGAAATCATATGTAGAGAAGCAGCTGGATGCATATTCGAGATAAAGAAATCAGCCTTTATCTCTTCCCCATTTTCGAGTTGAACGGATTGTATTGAATGCTGTTCGTTGAAATTAAATTTCACGACTTTTGAATAATTTCTGACCTCATTTCCACTTTCTACAATCTTTTCCACCAGCAATTTAGCAATTTGGGAGGCTCCACCTAAAAAGCGATACGAACTACCGATATAGGAGTTGAGAATTAAGGCATGGATATAATAAGGTGTTGAGTATTTGTCGCCGGCATAAACCAAATTAGTGGCCGCCAACACAAGTTTGAGTTCCTCATTCTGTGTCACTTCATCTAAAAACTGCCCGATACTAGTAGATAAATGCTCATATTCAAAACTCATAAAAATTCCATTTTCAATAACTAGCGAATACAATGGATATTTCGCAACTACCTCTCTAATCCTATTCACATATTCTAGAATATCAGCATGGTTATCTGGAAAATCTCGACTCAATACTTCGACAAAATTATCATACCCTTGTGCAAAATGGTAGCATTTACCAGATTCTAAAAAGCAAATTTTATCGAAGCAATTATCATTCAGTTTTTCAATTTTCAACTGATCCAAGATGTCAAGATATTTAAAGTATTGATAAAGGTTCTCCCCAACATTTAAGCCTCCAACATAGTGAGCGCCAGTATCAAAAACCACTCCTTGGCGCTTAAAACCCTGCATCACCCCACCAAAATGCTTGTTTTTTTCGAGTACAATTACTTTCTTGCCCTCTTTACTCAATATCTGAGCAGCAATTAAGCCCCCTAATCCTCCTCCTATTATTGCAAAATCATATTGTTTCATTCGATTATTTATGGTTTAAAATTATACTTAGCCTCAAAACTTGAAAAAAGGAAATTAAGCCTTTATTTCGTACACCACATTTGATAAATGCTTGCTTTGATACAAAATAGAGAACTGCATCCCCTGTTCCAAAGCAATATCTTGAATCGTTTTGGCGGATAAAAAGTGTAAATCCTTAAAATCTGCTTTGTTGAATTTGATAGTCGTCGAAATTCGTTCAGTCCATTCCGTACTTTTATGCTTTTGAGTATGGTCTTTATTGGCATCTCGAATTAGTATTTTACCTCCTTTATTTAGATGTGAAATACAATCATTAACCAATTTAATTTGCTGTTCAACAGACATATAATGTAATGTATCTAGTATTAAAAAAACATCCGCATCTGGGAGTTGAAATTGGGAAATTTCTGCTTGCACAAACTGCAAATTTTGCTGATTAATAACAGCATTTTGAGCCGTAGATATTTTTTCTTCGTCGAAATCAATCCCGATAATATTCCTTTGAGGCGAAGTCATAGAAAGCATCAAATCCAAAAAACCATAGCCACAACCCAAATCGATGATGGAAGCTTGGCGAGGAATCCATTCATCAAAGCGTTGATAACGATTCTCAAGTCGAAATTTAACTTTAAAATACCATTCCAACACAGGCCCTTTGTATAAGAAACGTCGGGTTACAGGTAAAGAATAGTACTTAGTTCCACCATATTCCATCTTCAACTCCTCAAATTCGGAACGGTAGAAAAGAGTCATTTGTTTCGCAACCTGATTTGTACCTTGAAGGTATGGCAATTCGCTAAGTGGAATACGAGGCAGAATTTTCATCGTAATCCTTCCACTAAAGAGAAAAAACTCATTTTTACTTAAAGTCCCGTTTACCCCATGCAAAATAATTGGTAAAATCGGCAAATTCAAGCTTTTAGCAATTGCAAATGCCCCTTTATGAAAACGACGAATATGCCCATCATTGGATCTTGTTCCTTCCGGAAAAATCATCAGCGAATAGCCCAAATCGACTTGCACTTTAATTTTATCAATCATGTGATCATAGCCAGCAAAGGCAGGAAAATAATCCGCATAGCGAAGTATCGCACCCCAAAGCCAGTGTTTCCACACCCGCTCATTGGTGACAATCAGTATTTTAGGATGCAGAAGGAGCATCAACATTATATCTATTACCGACTGGTGGTTGGCGATAATGACTGCCGGCTTGTTAAATCGCTCGTGATACTGATTAACAATTCGAATAGAGATACTGGGGTGCAAAAATATATGGGCTGAAAAGAATCGAACTAAATGATGAAAAACTAATTTTTTATGACGCTTTTGGGCAGGAAATACAACAAAAAGAGGTACCAGTAAAGTGAGTGTTAATGCGCCACTAACGTAAATTACGAAAAATAATATAGATGTTAAGGTATCAGCCAGTGTAATAACTTTTTGCCGTTTGCCTAACTTATGCGTTGTTAACCATCTGAAGGCACTTGGAATTATCGTAAAAGCCACTATTACCACTATCACAATGCCAAAAGATGAAGTCAAAGCGATAGAACGCATGCTGGGATGTTTGGCAAAAATCAATACACCCATCCCAATGATGGTGGTAAAAGCAGTTAAAAGGATCGACGAACGATAGCCTTGCTGGTGCTCAATTCCATGCTGATGCTGCAAAGTCATCGATCGTAAGTAAAAAATACTAAAATCATCACTCAAACCGAAGATAAAACTCAAGATGATAACATTGAAAATATTGAATTCGAGGCCAAACAAATTCATCCCCCATAAAATCCAAAACCAGGCTATTGCAATAGGCGCAAAACTGATGATGGCCAATTCGATTCTACCGTAGCTGATGAGCAAAATAAGAAATACAAGTAGCAGGGTAAAAAACGATAATTTATCAAAATCAGTTTTTAGAGTACTCATCAATAAATTTGCAAAATATAGTTTATCAACTATTTGAGCATCATGCATTTGAACTTTATCGATAATAGCTTGCTGAAGATTTTGATTTTTTGGCACATTTAGTTGCGTAAGCAGATAAACTTTTCCATCAGTGTGAACAACAAAATCTTGCAAAATTTGATCATAAAAAGGGTTTTCGAGCAAATCAACAGGAGCAAAAGATTGATTTAACCATTGATCGAAGGCGGTAAATGCATCTTCATTGAATCCATATTTGGAAGATTCCAGTTTGATGATTGCCATCACTTGCTGTCGTTTTTGAGCCGACCAATATTGATCCCATCGTTGTAATCGCTCCTTCTGAAGTTCCATACTGGGGCAAAGCACGGCACTATTCACTTGATAATTACTCCATTTGTGCTTGGCTATGCTTGCAAAGAGCGCCTGTTGCTTTTCATTTTTTTGCAATGCCTCTTCCAAAGAATTTCCCTCGAAAGCAACAAACATATTGCGGCTACTATCAAGGCCTAAAGCAGTATTGATATTCATTTCAGCCTTTTTTAAGTCCGAACTCATATAATTGCTACTGTTCAAATCAGCGTTAAACTGAGTTTTTGGTGGCCACATAATCAGCAAAGCCGAGCCAACAAGAATGGCAATTATCAAGTATTTTTTTCGACTCAAATCGATTTTTGCCAGCTTATCAACCCAGTTATTCTCTAATTTATCGGAGGCAGGACGGGCAATTGGCAACATCAAAGGAGTAATTATCAACGAAAAAACAGCGCTCATAAAAATGCTCAAACCTAAAAACATTCCCAAATCGCTAATCACTTTCGATTCGAGCAAAATAAGACTAAAAAAAGCGGCCGAAGTAGACAAAGCACTAATCATAATGGGCTGGCTTACTTCGTAAAGTAGCATTCGTATATCCTGCTGATGCCGATAATAGCTATAAATGTGTAGGGAGAAATCAATGGTTATTCCAAGTAAAATAGAGCTTACCCCTAATGAAATCAGGGAAATATCCCTTTGCCAAAGCGACATCAAAGCCACCGAAAACAAAACAGCCAAAATGGTAGGAATAAAAACCACCAAAACCGATCGCAGGGATTTAAAATAAGTAGCAATAAGTAATAAAAGTAAAACCAACGCAAGACTCACCGTCAGCACTATATCTTTCTTAATTTGATTAGCGTTAGAAGTAGCCACTAAGGCACCACCGAAATAAGTGATTTTTAGACCTTTAAACTGCGGAAGTAGAAGCAAATCACTAACAATCAGATGCATTTGTTTATCAAAACCATTAACTAATTCATTAGTTCTATTTTTAGGCAACTCCACAAAGAGCAATAAACCAGTTTTATCGGCTGTAAAAAGATGACCATTCACCATTTGCAAACCATTTTGGGGTTTAAGGTGATTTAAATGTCGTATAGCAAAGCGATTGAGCGACAGTGGATCCTGTTGAACAAACTTCTTAAAAACAAAATTAGCTGGCGACATCATATTTCGATAATTACCAGCCATGGCAGCTGCAATGGCTTGAGGGCTAAGCAAACTATCGAGGCTTTTATAATCCGCTGAGTCGATATAAATAGGCAAGTGTTGATACATAAAGTCCATCCTTTGCAGCATGAGCGATTGCGAAAGCCCTGCCTGCACAGATAACACAAATTGAGGAACCAGCAGATTTTCAATTCTTTGCACGAGCGAATCCCCCAGCTCACTCATTCGATCAAGGCCTTCCTCACCTTTGCCTTCCACCCTGATCACCATTTTATCCATTAAACTACTAGCATCAAAAATGGCACTCATTGTTTTTATTGCCTGTTGATTAGGCGCTAGATCACTAATGTCTTCTTTGAAATTTAATTGACTGATCGAAAGCCACGACAGACCTACTAAAGCCAAAAATGCCAAAAAAGCCATTTTTAGATGTTTAGAAATGTAAGTGTAAAGCTTATAAAACATCATAATAAATTATTGATAATCAGTACTAATAGTGAATATTGAAATCGGTTTACAAATGAAAGCTATTGAAAAATTTACCTGAAGTAAAACAGAAATATCTAGGAAATCTCAAAAAACGAGCTGCGAAATTAGCCAAATTATTCAAGCTGCAAATCGAAAGCAAGCCCGTTTGAAAGTATTTTGCATTGCCAAATTATAATTGTCCGCAAAAAATTATATTCAGTCCATTTCGGCAAGCGTTCGACTGAGCTCACGCCGAAGTCTCAATGCACCGCCTACGGGACTTTTTTCAAACTGTAATATTCTTTCTACCAATATTTTGTCCATTTCAGCATCTTTAGAAATTTTTTATCGGACAATAGTGATTTACAAAAAAACTCACCTTCATCTTTTTACCATTCGAGATATAAAATGATTCATGATTAAGAATAAAATCTCGTTATGAAAGTTCAAAATACAATAAACCTAAACACTCATTGAGTTTTTTTTAAGATAAGGTATATTGCATCATTTCAATTAAAAAAAACGAATAGGCTCATAATCTTGAATCACAAAGATCATGAAGAAAATTTCAATGATCAAATCAGGATTATAATGACTGGTGACTTGGGATAGTTATAAATTCAATTACTTTTTGGGAGCAAAAAAGAATAATGTTAAAGAATGTTAGAGTAGGATTAATTAAAAAAATGACAATTATCATATTTATCAGCGTAATAAACTCACAGGCTCTAATTTATACCGATTCTATATATCTACATAATTTACATAATATCAATATACTAAGCAAGAAACTATATAAGTATCCAATCCTTTAAATAACTGAATTACAATATATTACCAAATATATTCATTTAGATTAAAAAAACAATATGGAATGATTAAAGCATCTACATTTGTCAGCAACAAACATTGGAACAAACATACAATATAATAAAGAAATTCGACAACAACACAAAATCATTTTAGAGACGAGAAACAAAGAATCAAGCAAAACAACAAACCTTTATAATTTAAATCGTTAATAATTAAACAATTAACATGAAGTTCAAAAATTACCTAATTATGTTTATCACGCTGATGGTAGTCTGGCTACTACTCAACAACAGCGTGGCAAAAGAAATTGTACTTGTAGGATTAGGACTTAGTCTTGTTCTACCATTTCTTTTTTGTGGTAAATGTGATATTTTTAATCACTTTAAGGTTACACCCAAGGCTTTTATTTACACAATTCTTTACTTTTTTGTGTTTATCAGAGAATTAATAAAAGCCAACTGGGACGTTGTAAAAAGGGTTATTTCCCCAAAACTGCCGATTAATCCAGGCATTGTGGAAGTAAGAACCGTTTTAAAATCGAAAATTGGGCGAATAATACTAGCCAATTCCATCACCCTAACCCCTGGTACATTAACCCTTGAAATGGTAGATGACACCTTGTTTATCCACTGGATTGACGTTCAATCAACTGATATTGAAGGAGCTAGCAACGCAATAGTTAGAACATTCGAAAAATATTTGGAGGAAATGTATGGTTAATAATATTTATTTACAGATTGCCACAGTAATTACCTTGATAGCTTTTATCATTGGCATGTATCGTTTTGTAAAAGGTCCTCATAAAGCAGATCGTATGGTTGCATTCGATATGGTCTCCGTTGCAGGAATAGCGCTCATAGGTTTTGTAGCCGCCTTCACCGATAAGTTAATTTACCTTGATGTAGCCTTAGTATATGGAATATTAGGCTTTCTAGGGGTTGTCATTATTGGTAGATATATCGAAAGAGGTTTTTAATTTTAAAATTATAAAAACATGAATAAAGAAATTTTAGAGATAATAGGAGGAATCATCGCTATTATTGGCTCCATATTTATTTTGTTGGGAGCCATAGGCATAGTGCGAATGCCAGACACCTTTAATAGAATTCAGACCGGAACAAAAGCCAGTACCCTGGGTACAATTTTATCACTAGCAGGCTTGTTTTTCTTTTTTCCAGGTTGGGGCGGCAAACTATTTATTCTAGTACTTTTTGTACTAATTACCAATCCAGTATCATCGCATGTATTAGCAAGAGCGGCCTACCACATGGGCGTACCACTGACTAAGAGGACGGTGGTGGATAAGCTTAAAGAAAGGGAGATCATCACAAGTTCTGACAGTGCCCATTTGAAGAAAGTAAAAACTAACGAAATAGGAGACTAAAATATGTTTATAATTATTGCCATTA
>DYSI01000057.1 GCA_020718275.1 Draconibacterium orientale | reverse complement strand
AATAATTTCCCTCAAATTCATAAGAGGGTTTCTAAAAATTAGATTTTTTGAGGCGGACAAGATTTTAAAAATGGAGTTTACTAGTGTAAATGAGGATTTTAAAATTGAAGTCCAACGAAGAAAAAGCAATTTTTAGAACGCCCGATAAGATAATCCACCAAATAAAATCAGGCATACGAACGATACAAACCCACACCAAAGGACATTTGCAGCGATATTTGGACGAATATTTTTATCGGTTAAACAGGTCTATCTTTAAAAGTACGATCTTCGACAATTTATTCAGAAGAATGGTCGCACATGAAAATAGCAGTTGGTCTCTGATTGTATTACGTAAGTAAATAAGTCTATAAAATTAATTAAATAATTAGCACATCAAAATATAATTAACCCAAAATCTGTTTAAAAACAGGTAGTTCTGATTTCTTTCCTATCTTTGTTCTCATGAAAAGTTCTTAAAGCGTTTGTCTGTTTTGTAACTACAAATATAGCCTTTCGAGCTTTTCTGCTTTTAATAATTTGTTCGGACAGTTATGATGCATTATATACTTCGGTTTTAAAACCTTGTCCGCCTCAAAAAATCAAATTTCTAGAACTCCCGTAAAGATTATTCCAACGGATTAATCACTAGCCTAATCGTTTCCGAAGGCGAATGGTCAATACGGAAATAATAAATTCCAGCTTGTAAATTACTTACATCCAAAGAGGTTTTTGTTTCTTTCAATATTCCTTGAATGATAAGCCGCCCCATCACATCATAAATGGCGAATGCATTATTGAGATTAGCGACATGACATTCCAAATAAAGCATACCATTACTAGGATTAGGGAAAATGCTAATAAACTCATGTGCTTGAATTGATGCAATTGCAGACATATTCACATTTACACAAGCAGAAGTATCGCTGCATCCTTTGTAAGTAACTTTTACGGCAAAATCGCCCGAATTGCCAGCCACAAAAACTTGATGCGTATCGGCAGGTAAAGTAGCGAAAGGATTCATACAATCAACCCATTGATAAGATGCTGAATCTTGATTAGCCGTGAGGGTTGCACCATCAACATCAATGGTTAAATCCAGATCATTAACGGTAACTATTTCCTTGACCACACAATTGGTAGCAGTATAACTTACCTGATAGGTTCCTGGGGCACTGCTAAGAGGAATAATTTGCCCAGAGGCTGAATCAATGCTCAGACCCGATGGAACCGCTGTAAAGTAACCACCAGTACTATTACTGACTGTTACTGTTTGGGGAGTTGATTCGTATGGACAGAAAACATTATTCACATAATCAATTGAAGGACTTGTATTTAAAAAGACATAATCACCATCATCATTGCTAAAATAGCCAGAATAAATATCGATTATACTATCGCCATTTACATCCCCGATAGCCATTCCATGAGAGCTAGAACCAACAGGCGCTTGATAACAGAGCGAAAAATCAGCCAATTCAGTTTTAGTCCAGACCTGTGGAGCTGCGCTATAAAAACCTAGAAATGCATCTAATTGACCATCGCTATTATAATCGTAGAGATTTACGGCTTTGGCATAATAGCCTGTGACATAGCTAGTATCGAGCGCAAAACTTGCCGATCCATTGTTTAACCACAACTCGGCTATATTACCAGAAGTGCCAATCCAAGCGTCCAAATCTCCATCATTATCTAGATCGCCCAAATCCATCGCGCTGCCATTAGTGCCAAAATTAGTTCCTAGCATTGTAAAAGTTCCAGATCCATTATTCAGAAAAACCGAATAACCATAGGTGCTATTTTCAACCACCATGGCATCTAAATCGCCATCTCCGTCGAGGTCGCCCAAGCGAGCATCATCACCTCTTGCCCCACTGACTGTTTGGAAGGAAGTAAAAACACCTAAACCATTATTTTTAAACACATTACCAGATCCTCCTCCCCCATTAGGTATAAAAATATCAATATCATTATCGGCATCAATATCGCCAATTGCAGCATTTTTGCACCCAATATATGTACTAGCGTAGGTAACAGTAAACACACCTGCTCCATTATTTTTGAGAATAGCTAGGCTGGCCGAACTATAAAAAGGCATGGCTAAAATATCCTTATCTCCATCGTTATCAATATCCGCCACATTCACACCGTAATAATTTGGATTACTTCCTGTAGCGTATTGAGCATTTAAGGTAAACGTACCCGCGCCATTATTAAAATACACATCCACACCATAGTAGGCGGATATTGATACCACATCTTGATCACCATCATTATCAAAATCAGCCAGTGCAACCCCAAAAGTGGCAGCAGAGGTGACGGGCTCTACTTGTTGTTGGTATGAGTATTGGCAACACTGTGCATAGCTTTGCACATCAAATAATAAAATGAAGAATACGGAAAGAAGGTAATTTTTTTTCATAATTAAGCTATTTTGAAGTAATAAAAAACAAAGATATAAATTAATTCTCAATTATTTCTAATTGAAATAAAGTTTTGGTAGTACCATGTGTAACTCTCTTTGAATTAGCAAACAAAAAAACAAACGACTATTAAATAATCAAATTTAAGATTGAATACTAATCATTTTTTATTACTTTTGCCCTCCACTCAACAATCAATCCAATGATTGGAGGTTTTTAAAGGATAAAAAAATTAAAATGGTAAGTATGCAAAATTATTTTAGCAGCAATATCAAATTGCTTCGCAAGCGCAAAGGACGCACGCAAGACGAGGCCGCGTATGCTCTAGGGATGATACGTTCCACCTTGAGCGGTTACGAAAACGAAGTTGCTAAACCAAGTATGGAGGTATTAATGGCCTTTTCAACGTATTTTAATCTCTCGATTGACAGCTTAATAAAAGTGGATTTATCTACCATTCCTGAAAGCCAAATCTTACAAATGGAAAGAGGTAATGATGTTTATTTAAAAGGAAATAAACTCCGAGTACTCGCTACCACCATTCAAGAAGATAATGAGGAAAATATTGAGCTTGTTCCCGAAAAAGCAAAAGCTGGATATACTGGTGGTTTTTCAGATCCTGAATACATCAAAGTGCTCCCAACTTTTCGCCTGCCTTTCCTGAGTAAAGAAAAAAAATACCGCACCTTCCAAATCAATGGCGATTCCATGTTACCCATTCCTGATGGCGCCTTTATTACAGGCGAATATGTACAAAACTGGTTTAGCATCAAATCCGGAAAGCCATATATAATCCTTACCATCGACGACGGAATCGTTTTCAAAGTAGTCGAAAATAATATTGAAACAAATGGCTCACTGAGACTTATCTCCCTCAATCCACTCTATCAGCCTTATGCTGTTAGTGTGGACCAATTGCGCGAAGTATGGAGTTTTGTTCATTTTATAAGCAGCGAAATGCCTAAAGCAAATCAACCGAAAGACGAACTGGTTCACCAACTCGAAGAATTGAGAAAAGAAGTGCAAGCAATTCAAACGCGTTTGGACTTAAACTAGAAACAGATGTTTGCGATCGTTGACGTTGAAACCACTGGATTGAGTGCTAAGAATGAGAAGATTACAGAAATAGCCATTGTGTTGCACGATGGCAAACAGCTTACCGACTCTTATCATAGCCTGGTAAATCCAGAAAAGAATATCCCCTATCAAATTACACAGCTTACAGGAATCAGCAACCAAATGGTTCAATCGGCGCCAAAATTTTATGAAATAGCCAAGAAAATAATTGAGATGACCGAAAACAGAATCTTAATTGGACATAATGTACGTTTCGATTATAGCTTTTTGCAAAAAGAATTTCAAGAATTTGAATATGTTTTCAATCGCAAAACATTATGCACCGTAAAAACCGCCCGAAAAGTTATACCAGGTCAAACAAGCTACAGCTTATCGAAACTAACGGCACAGCTCGGAATCCCGCATTTAAACAAGCATAGGGCACTCGGCGACGCACAAGCAACCGCCGCACTTTTCGAACTGCTTTTGTCAACCGACCCTTCCATTGCTGGCGACGAACCCCTCCACTTGCCCGATGCTTTAGATCGCGATACCATCAAAAAACTACCTAGAAAAACAGGCGTTTACTACTTCTCCGACGCGCTTGGAAATATTATTTATGTTGGCAAAAGCATCGATATTCATCAGCGCATTGTGCAGCATTTAAACAATTACAGTACAAGAAGATCCATTGAAATGCTGAACAATATTCATCAAATCGAATTTGAGCTCACCGGTAGCGAATTAGTCGCTTTATTACTCGAGTCGGAAGAGATAAAACGCATTAACCCCTTATATAACAGAGCACAAAGGCGCAGTTTGTTCCACTATTGCATTTTTAAATCGGTGGATAAACAGGGTTATTATAGATTATCAGCCGCTAAAAACACAGGTTTAAACACGCCCTTAGCTCACTTTCAAACGATGAATTCAGCCAAAGATTTTTTGTTTAGACTTGTTGAAGAATATGAATTATGCCAAAAACTTAGCGGGCTTTATCAAAGTGAAGGGGCTTGTTTTGATTATCAAATTCACCGATGTCGTGGAGCATGCATTGGCAAAGAATCTGCCGAAGATTACAACCAACGATTTAAATTAGCAGAGCAGAGTCTACAATTTCACCACCCCAATTTTTTCATCATCGACAAAGGGCCTGAGCAGGGTCTAAAATCTGTAATTCAAATTCAAAATGGCCTATACAAAGGTTACGGAATTGTAAAAGAACAGCGAATTGGTGCGCTTGATGATTTGATTTCTTGTATTAATCCAAAAGTTAATAATAGGGATACTCATCAAATTATTCAATCATTTCTCCGACAAAATCATCCAAGCTTGCTATTGTATTGAGCAGTTCCAACAAGCCTAAAAAAAACCACACAGCCGACAATTTGCTATATTAAGACAGAAAAAACTTAAATAATGAACAGCCAACACACAAAACAGCACAATTCGACAAGCTCATTGCAACGCATTTGCAAACCGCACAAGCCGACTCACAACCGAAGTTTGCAAAAGAGCTTGTTTTCTTGCCGACATACCCACGGATAATTGTATCTTCGGGTTTTTAAATTTCTATACTTAGAATAATATATGCCAACATTACACTGGATTGGGAAAGAAGAAGGTTATAAATCATCACTTGGATGTACCGTTTAAAGTGCTTGATAAAATTTACGATTTTGAAATGAAGATTGACGATCAAGGAAAACCATTACAAGAATTCGTCAAGCAAAAATATGAAATCGTCAATCGAATTAACGGAAACAAGATAATTCACGGAGATAACCTCAAAGCATTAAAAGCATTATTGCTCGAATACGACACGTTTTTAATACAAAAATATTGATGAGTCCAGTCTAAAAACTATTTCTTAGACAGTTCAAAAGATAAAAAGAATCATTGTTGTCCGATAAAAAAACTACTAAATTGCCGAAATGGACTAAATATAATTTTTAACGGACAATAGTGATTTAGAGTAGACCCTGAATTTTCATCGATAATTTTTTATTTTATTAAAACACTTATTGGATACCTTTTAATAACCAATAGTAAAACAATGATTAATTACATCGAGAAAAAGACAGAAAAACTGAAGATTAAATAAAAACGACTTACAATATTCAAGTGAATCAAATGTTTGCGAAGCTTTAGTTCACACTTCAGCATTCGCATTATCAAACAAGAACGAAGCCCAAAACCAAACCGTTTCATTTTGGTAAGCGGCCTTTACGGTATTTAGCTATACGCACCCCAATTATCAATGTTTTTTCTGTGTTAAGAGCAACGGCCGTAATTTTTATAATTCGAGATTAGACTAATTTCGCACGCCATAAAACTATATGATTAATGAAATCTTATCAGCATATCTTTTTTGACTTAGATCGTACCCTTTGGGATTTTGACACCAATTCTAAAGTAGTGATTATCAATATCTGCGAACGTTTAGGTGTAAATAAAAAGTGCAAGGTTGATTTTGAAACTTTTTATGCGGTTTATCAGCAAATAAACCATGAATTATGGGAGCAATATCGCAATGGAAAAGTCAGCAAGGAGTTTCTAAGTGTGGAACGTTTTCATGCAAGCTTTCAGCATTTTGGACTCGACGACCTGTCCTTAGCAACCCAATTCAGTCACGATTATGTAACCGACAGTCCCTATATGACTGGCCTTTTCCCTGGCACCCACGAACTTTTGCAATACCTTCATAAAAAGTATAAATTGCATCTAATCACCAATGGATTTGCTGAGGTACAGCTGATTAAGCTACGCGAATCAAAATTGCAAGATTACTTTGACCAAGTAATTATCAGCGAATACACGCCTTGGAAAAAACCAAGTCCCGAAATATTTCATTATGCACTCGAAAAAGCAAATGCCAAAATAGAAGAATCCATCATGATAGGGGATGATTTAGGCGCCGATATCAAAGCTAGTGCAGCCATTGGCATGGATCAAATTTGGACCAATTTTGAAAAGGAAGAATCAGCTTTTAAACCCACTTACGAGGTGTTTTCACTCCTTGAAATTCTCGCTATTCTTTAGGCTGTTCAAACCCTTTAATTTTGACTCAATAACCAAAGCTAATTTTGTTAATTTTGCCTTATGTTTACAAATATTTTAGAAAAAAATATTCACTATCAGCTAATTGAAGAACAGTGGATTAAGGGAGGACGGAGTTTGATAATCTTCCTCCATGAAGGCTTAGGAAGTATTGGACAATGGAAAGCATTTCCCGAAAAACTTTGCCATTTAATGCAGTTACCTGGCCTGGTTTACGAACGCATAGGATACGGAAAATCAGATTATTGGGATGGGCCAATAAGCAGTAAGTTTTTGCATTTTGAGGCTTTAGTCCTTCTACCACGATTGATTCAGCAGTTGATGATTACCAATCCGCTAATCATTTTTGGACATAGTGATGGAGGAACCATCGGCCTTATTCAAAGCGCACAACCAATGCCTAATTTGCTGGGTTCTATCATTGAAGCCCCTCATGTGATGATGGAAAACCATTCATTAGCGGGGATACAAATGGCTCGCAATATGCTCCTTAACGCAGAAATAATGCGGGCGATGAATCGCTATCAAAATGGAAGAGCTGAGCGATTGGTGGACGATTGGACAGCGCACTGGCTAAATGCTGATTTGAGAGATTGGGATGCTAAAGATGAAATAATGAAACTCTCGCTCCCACTCCTATTGATGCAAGGCGATGATGATGAGTTTGGCACCATGGAGCAATTGTACAAAATACAAAAATTTGCAAAAAGTGAAATTCTTCAGCTTTTCGAGATTAAAAACTGTGGACATATTCCCCACCTTCAGCAGCAAAATGAAGTATTAGGAAAAAGTACTCAATTTATTCAACTAATAAACAAGTAATTATGGATAGAATTAAAAAGCACTTTCCGGAACTTACGAAACGCCAAATCTCACAATTTGAATCTTTGCCCGCAATCTATGAAGAATGGAACGCTAAAATTAATGTAATATCTCGCAAGGATATGGAGTTTTTTATCGAACGTCATTTGCTACATTCCCTAGCGATTGCTAAGTTAATTCAATTTAAACCAGGAACCGAAATCTTAGATATTGGCACTGGTGGTGGCTTTCCAGGTATTCCATTAGCCATATTATTTCCGCAAAGCGATTTTCATCTGGTGGATTCCATCGGAAAAAAAATTAAAGTTGTGAAAGAAGTAGTCGATTTTCTTGGGTTGAAGAATGTAGAAGCAGAACAAATCAGAGCGGAACAAATCAACCGGAGTTATGATTTTGTTGTAAGCCGAGCCGTGACAGCCTTGCCAGAGTTCATGCAATGGACCAATCAGAAGATTCGCACTAAAAAGCAATTCAATATGCTCGAAAATGGAATCATTTATCTTAAAGGTGGCGATTTTATAGACGAATTAAATCAGATAAAACGCAAAACGCAAGTATTCCCCATCGCAAATTTTTTCGAGGAAGAATTTTTCCAAACCAAATTTATAGTTCACATCCGAGGATAATTCCAAATCACTAGGTTTGTAACTTAAAAGAAAACTGTACTTTTGCCGCACACTTAGGCCCCATAGTTCAAGGGATAGAACGAGCGTTTCCTAAACTCTAAATACAGGTTCGAGTCCTGTTGGGGCTACTTTCCAAAGCTAAATTGAATAAATTCGACACCCTACTTTTTACCATTAGCACTAAAAGAAATGGCTTTTTGACCACTTTAAAAGTTTTTAAATCCCTATTTTAAAAGTAGAGATACATTGTGATGAAATCATGATTAGCCGTAAAAATCTATTTTGAGAAGGCCTAAAGGCAACTTACTGCACCCCCTAGAACCATGTTTTGCGAGCCATATTCCTGCAATAATTAAGCGAATGATTAAAAAACACAGGGTTTTTCAATCATTGATTGAACTCACTAAAAGCTGTTAAGAATTAGGTGATTTACCTATTCTAAAGCAATATATTTGCATTACTTTTGACATTTATAAGTATTAAAAATTTAAAAACTCCATTATGAAAAGAAAATTAAACTCTGTACTGGTAATTCTGAGTTTTATAGTAGCTGGATTTACTACCCAATCATGTGAAAAAATTAAAGATTTAGTAGCCTTTGATGTTGAGCAAAATTTACCGGGGCAATATTTTGCGCTAGACTCAACCACCACCACCAAAAGCGAAACCATTCTTCATCAATCTTCATTCAAGGTAAATCTTGACAGTATTTTTGCAGCTAATGGAATTGATAAAGGAACTATCTCAAGTGGACAATTCAAGAGTATTCTACTCTCGATCGTTAATCCAACTGCCGATGCTCAATTTGGTTTTTTATCGGATATTAGATTCGTAGTTAGTGAAACTGAAAACTTTGCTGGAGAAGAGATTATTGCCGAGGCTCACAACATTCAAAAAGGCGATATTAGCCTAACTTTGGCTGTGAATAGCAATGCAATTGATAAATACATCAATAATAGACAATTCTTTTATAGAGTTTATGGTACATTGGTAGGGCCCGTTCCAGTACGTCTTCTTCCATTGGTAATGGATTCAAAAATAGGATTTACGGTTAAACCACTGGAATAAAAACCACTTACATTTTATCATAAAAGAGGCTGTTCCTTAATAAGAACAGCCTCTTTTCATTTATTAAATCCGCAGCCAGAATACGGAAGCCAGTTTTGATGGAAATGATTATAAAGTTCCAGAACCAAAAAAATCGCTTCAGATTCCAAACCCACTAAAAGAAAAATCCCCTATTTTTACCTTATGAATTGTAAACCTGCAAATACTAGCTTTTCCCCCAGCGTCCATGCTTCGACTTCGCTCAGCATTCGCCTCGGCGAAGACTTCATAAACCAGCAATCCACCGCCTTTGACACCCGATTTAAGTTTACAGGAAAGGAGAAAGATTCAGAGACTGGCTACTCGTACTTTGGCGCGAGGTATTATGATAGTGATATATCAGTTTGGCTGAGTGTGGATCCGATGGCAAGTAAATTCCCAGGTATTTCAGGATATGCATATTGCAATAATAATCCATTGAATTTTATTGATAAATTTGGAATGTCCCCAGATGAACCTCCTGGAACAAATTCAGATACGCAAAGTGAACAAAATCCGGCAGATGTTCCGAAAGGGGCAAATCCAGATCTTTATAGTTCAACTCCAACACAAGAATACTATGGTAACGGCAAGGTAATACCACCAGCAAGTGAAGGAAGCAGCAGTACACCAACAACTCCTGCTACTCAAAATAATTCGAATATTAAAATTAAATTTGCCACTTCTGCAAACAGAAGTACTGTTTCAAATTACACAATGGATGTAATTACTGACTTATTAATTAAATCGGGAAATAATTCTGCTATAATCACTAGTACTACAAGAACACCAAGCGACCAAGCTAGAATTATGTATGGTAATATAAGGTCTCAAGGAGTTGCAAAGCAGAAAGCACTTTATGGTCCAAGCGGCGATAGGGTAATTGATTTTTACCCAGACCAAAATGCAATGCTTCAAGAAATTTTATCAATTGGACCTTCAAAAGTTTCTGCTCATTGTGCCGATCCATCAAAATTAAACGTACTTGATATCTCGCCAAATTCAATAAGATATGGTCCTGCCTTTATTAATGCAATATTGAACGACCCAAGAGTCGGGAAATTTTTAGGCCCATCAGATAATGATCCGGCATATCACATAGAAATTCCACAACCACAACCATAAGTGAAAATAATATTTTAATAACATGAAAAGTTTAATACTAGGCATCCTGTTTTTACTCTCATATTATAGTGTAAATTCAGACAAGATTCATAAAGCTCAACAGTACGTTAATTTTGAAAATTATTGTGGAGTTTATAAATTCAAACATCCTTCTTCATCTCAAAGTCATAATGAAGACCAATACATAGTGCTTTCGAAAATTAATAGAATACTCATAGGATTGTATTATGGCACATCAGATGAAATTGATGAAGCCAGAGAAGATTATTTTCAAGCATATTTTGTTGTAAAGATGGAGAATTTATCTATAATTGGAGATTCTATTAAATTTACATTATATGTAAGTAATGAAGATTTACTTTCCAAACCAATAAGTTTGAAATTAAAATCTACACAGGAAGCAATGTCTAAAGGATATAAGAATTGGGGTAATAAAATTCCAAGTGCAAAAAAAGAATATTCTGGAATTTTTATTGATTCAACCACTATATTTTTTAATTTAGAAGATAGTAATCTGAATAAAACATTTAGAAAAATTTAAAAATCATCCCCCGCTCGCGCAGACGTTTCGTCCGTGTTTGTTTAAACTAAAAAACTAAAAAAATGAACCAACAAAAGCCAAGTAAAATTCTTAATCATATTCATAAAAG
>DYSI01000018.1:8051-35360 GCA_020718275.1 Draconibacterium orientale | reverse complement strand
ACTTCTTTTGAAGGTTTCTGCCCGGTAACTCTTAAAATAAGTGATTCCACTGCTTTCATTCGAGATGAACCACCTGTTAGTAATATTTTGTCGATTTTGTTCCATGTGAGATTTGAATCTTCCATGACAAATTCCATTATATGTTGGGTTTTATTGAACAAATGAGAAGTGAGTTCTTCAAACTTCACTCTTGTAAATTCAATTGAGGATGTTTTACCAGAATATGAAAGAATAACATTGGTTTTGTCTCGAATTGACAAAGTTTTTTTTGCTTCTTCAGCTTTTGTTCTCAGATGTTGTTCAGAATCAGGATTATCAAAAAGGTCAATGTCATTTTTTCTGTTAAATTCTTCGTTCAGAAAATTCATTATTTCGTTATCCCAATCAAAACCACCTAGATTTTTATCGCCACCAGTAGCTATAACTTTAATAGCACCTGATTTTACTTCCAATATCGTAACATCAAATGTTCCACCACCTAAGTCATAAACAAGTATTGTTTTAGGTTCATTAAATTTGTCGAAGCTGTATGCTAAGGCTGCCGCAGTTGGTTCATTAATAATTCTTAAAACATTTAATCCCGCTATCCTACCCGCATCTTGTGTTGCTTTTCGTTGTGCATCGTTAAAATAGGCTGGTACAGTAATTACTGCACCTAGGATTGAATCGTTAAGAAATTGTTCTGCATCTTCCTTTAATCGTTTTAAGATAATTGCTGATATTTCTTCTGCTGTATATTCATTTCCTCTTTCAGTATTAAATTTATAAGAAGGGTTACCCATTTGTCTTTTTACATATTGAACAACATTCATTGGTTCTAAAACTGATGAATTTTTTGCTGAAATCCCGACTATTGGTTCCTCGTTATCAAAAAATACAACTGAAGGCATAATCCTTTCTCCGTCTCTATTCGGAATTATTTCTGGTTTGCCTGATGAGTTGACATAAGCAATTGCAGAAAATGTAGTTCCAAGGTCAATTCCTATAACTTTTCCCATGTATTATATTTATATTATTATGCAGCAGTGATAAAATGTAAAAAATTAATAGTAATTTACACAGCGCTAATTTAATGACTGAGATTATATTAAAGCTTTAGAAGTAGAAATATATTTTAAATGGTAGTAAAAGGGCGATAAATGGTAAGATTTAGGTTTAAGTTGTAATTTAGATAAGGGTAAATTTTCGAATTTCGGATAGATAATTCCTCGAAACGGGTAGTTTTTTGCCAGAATGAAGGATAATTTGTCCACCTGCGCCCATTAAGTTATCGTGATCATTTTTCATAGATTTCTTTAATAAGTTCATTTCATTGAGGTTGATTATATGTTTATGATGAATTCTTAGAAATCCGTATGACTTTAAAATGATATCAAAATCGGATAAACTGGCAGTGGTATTACATATTTTAGTTCCATTTACAAAATAAATAAATACTTGACTACCATCTGCTTCTAGATATTCAATGTCGGAATATTTATGCATTTCAACATCACCTTTTTGATTTCTAAAACCAATTGTATTTGTTTGATTGCCGACATTACCATTCTTTTTAGATAAAATGTTAAGTTTTGATGCTTGCTCGCCAATTTTAATAAAGTTCATTTTTTCTATGGCTCTGGCTAAATCAACAACATTATAAGGCTTAACCAAATAATCGATGGCATTTATTCTAAAAGCAGCAAGGGCAAAATGATTGTATGATGTTGTGAAAATTATTTTAAAATCTATATTCTTAAACTCTGTAAGCATTTCTATCCCATTGACTTCTCCATCCAATTCTATATCCAAAAAGATTAATTCAGGTTTATGCTTTAAAATGGATAACACAGCCTCTTGTGCAGTTTTGCAAACATCCACTATATCGATTTCTAATGCTATATTTTTTAAATTAGATTTTAAATTGTTAGCAGCAAAATCTTCATTTTCAATAATTAAAGCTTTCATTTAATATAAATTTTAATTTCAATTTTAGTTCCTTGATCAAGATCAATAATTTTAACTGGTATCTCGGGATTCTGATTAAATATTTTAAGGCGCTCTATTGCATTATTAACTCCAATAGATTTATGTTCATTATTGAATTGTTGCAGGTTTGTTTTTCGACCTTGCCCATTATCAATAATTATTATTAGAAAATAATTATTTGAACAAGTTATATCAATGGTTAAAAGCCCTTTATAATCAAGACTTTTAAACCCATGAATGATTGAGTTTTCTACAAAAGGCTGTAAAATAAGTGGTGGAACTTCCATGCTATTTAAAGAGTTGATATCCGAGGCTATTATATTATAATCAAAACTATCTTTAAACCTAATTCTATGAAATATAATAAAGTTTTCAATGATTTCAATCTCTTCTTTCAAAGTAATATATGGTTGATTAATATTTTGAGTTACATCTCTTAGCATTTTTCCAAAAGAGTTTATCGCTTCCACACTTTTAAGCTTATTATCTTCTAACATGAAGCTTTTAATTAACTCAAGGCTATTGCCGATAAAATGGGGTCTTATCTGCATTTGTAAGACTTCCAACTCCAACTTGTTCAACTTTTCGGATAATGCAAACTGATTACGTAATTTTCCAATACGAATCCTAATAGCAAAAAAAATGGATAAGGCGAAAAGTATAATTAAAAAGATAAAAAACCATGTCTTCTTCCAAAAAGGGCTATTAATATAAAACGGAATAGTCGCCATAATAGCATCGTCAAATTGTCCATAGATAGCAGCCCTAACTTGAAATTCATAATTTCCAGGTGGAATATTAGTATATCGTATATTATTAGGTTTAACTGGCTCAGACCACTCTTCTTCGTATCCTTTAAGCCTATATTGAAACAATACCTTTTCTGGATGTTTTAAGCAAACTGTTTCAAATTCAAAGTAAAAATCCTTTTGAGTATGTTTAAAATGGATTATATTATTCGTTTCAAAAGGAGTTATTATATTGTTGCTAATACATTCTGCTTTAGATATATAACTTTTAAGACGTGGAATGTATAAATCTAATCTATCAGGATCAATACTTATGGAGTTTTTTGCGCCTGGCAACCAAACCTTTCCATCATCATCTATAAAGAAAGCATCTTGTTCGCCAGCACCATAAAACCCTTGATCTTCAGTAATTATATGAATCTCAACTTTTCCTGTTTTATATAATTTATTGATATCTATAAAGTAAAGAGCATTTTTACTTACAGCATAGAGTCTGTTATTTTTGTCAATTCGTAATGCCCATATATGGTCATCATTTAACCATGATAAAGTATCCTTTGCCGTCATTAAATAAATGCCAACATCAGATGCAGCCCACAAATTGCCTTTATAATCACAAGAGATACTATTGAAGCGAATATTATTAAAACCAAGTTCTCTTTGTTTCAAGGTTTTTATATGGAGTTCATGAATATTATTTCCTGATGAAAAATAATAATAATCCCCGCGCCTTGTAGCCCCATTAATTCTAAATAATCGTGTATTTTCATTTATCCTTACAATTTTTTGCAGGATATAATTTGTGTCGAGATAGAATAAACAATTTCTCCCTGTTAAAATCCGGTTTGATATGGTGTCCTTCCATGAAAAGTAAGTGTCCTCTGTTGGATTACATTTTACAAATTTATAATTATTCTTTCTAAAATTATATACCATCAAGCCTTTATTACCTGTGGGTACTACCATATCATCATAAAAACCTCTTGAAATTGGAGGATATGGATTTATACCTTGTCCTTCATATTCATCTATTTTGGTTTTAAGTTTACCATTATTATATCCTAAAACTCCTTTATTATATACACCAAACCAAAGATTATTGCTATCTTGTGGGAATATGCACCAGGCATTCTCAGGATATCCGTTTTTTGGTAAAAAATTATAAATTCCATTATGAAAAATTCTAACTAATCCTTTATCTGTAGCAACCCAAATGCTGCCGCCTATTGCTTGAGTGATGCAAAAAGTATTATAGAAATTTTCATTAATTGCTGTAATTTTGCCCCTAGCATAATGATAGATAAACTCATCCTTAATGACAAGATGCTCATTATTTCCTATTCTTAAATTAAATAACTTTTGATTTTTAAAGAAGAAATTCATATTTCTATCTAGAATAGCTTTTTTTTTATTCTGAATTATTTTTATTGGTTTATTATCGCTTATCTTACTTAATAGGTAATTATAACTTATAGTTGAAGGAGATGGCTTAACTAGATAATATGACCCATTATTATCTAAAATCACTTCATGTAAGATATTGAATTTATTGCCTTCGTTATATGAAATAAATAGTTTATTATCAATATTTACAAAATTTTGTGCATTAATAATACCATCTAAAACATTATCAAATTTAGGATCTACCTTGCGACTATTAACATTGTAAAAATAAAAGCGCCCAGTATTTTTACTCTCAACAGAAATATAAATTGAACCCTTGATAAAAGAAAAATTATTATCATCTGTCAATTTCAATGTATCAGAAATCCCGTAATTAATAATTTTACTATTAACAATGATATCAATTGTGCTATTTAGAAGAACAAAAACTGTATCACCAAAAAAACCAAAGTCCCAAACTTGGCTTCCTGTCAGTCCATCTTTTTTACTGTAGTTCTTAAAATTCCGACCATCAAACCTACTAATCCCTTCTGGGGTTGCAAGCCAAAGAAATCCCTTTGGGTCTTGCCTAATATACCAAACTTGATTACTAATAAGGCCGTCATCAGTAGTAAATATTTTATACCCTAACTCTTGTGAATTTGCAAAATAAATCAAGAATTGAAAAAGAAGTAGAAATTGGATTTTCTTCATTTGTCTATTTCATTAAATCTTAAATACTTGTTAAATATGTTGCTGATTTATTGATAATACTGCGATTCATTGTTTTTTTTTGGTCTTTGTAAAAATAAATAAAATCAAATCAAGTTTAACTTATTAATCACCTTTATTTAAAATCTATTTAGAAAAATGTTTCTTTAAGGATTTTACTGGATTTAAAAATATTTTATTAACGCTAAATGTTTTATAATCAGGGATTAAATTTGGTCAACTAATTCAAGCGCTTTTAAATATTCAATCTTTTTTTAAATTATTCATTATTGTCCGTAAAAAATTATATTCGGTATCTACGGGACTTTTTTCAACCTGTAATATTCTTTTTACCAATAGTTTGTCCATTTCGGCAAGCGTTCGACTGAGCTCACGCCGAAGTCTCAATGCACCGACTAACGGGACAGTCCTGTTAAGGGCTTAATGTTGGTAGAAAAGAAGTAACCTCTAAAATTGCTAAAGTTCAGTAGGCTACGTATTAAGCTTGTTGAAATGGACTAGATATATCAGGTGTTTCAGTAAATTTAGTTTTTTTTCCAGACAACAATGATAAAAAATCTACTTTTACAGTCTAATTAATAGGTATGGAGAATAAGGAATTAGAATTAGCCTTTCAATTTGTTCAGTTTACTAATAAGCCTATCTTTTTGACTGGAAAGGCGGGTACAGGTAAAACTACCTTTCTGAAATCACTCAAAACGCGCATCACCAAACGGATGGTGGTGGTGGCCCCCACTGGTGTTGCAGCAATAAATGCAGGTGGTGTTACCATTCATTCATTCTTTCAATTGCCTTTCGGACCTATTCTCACCGAAAAAGTGAGTGGAATGAAAACTGAAAATAATTCCTTTAAAGCTAAATTCAACAAGCGTAAGATTAATATTATCAAATCGCTAGACCTATTGATTATCGATGAGATTTCGATGGTAAGAGCAGATGTTTTGGATGCCATAGATGAGGTGCTGCGGCGCTACAAAAACCGATCGAAAAGTTTTGGCGGCGTTCAGTTATTGATGATTGGCGATCTACAGCAATTGTCGCCTGTGGTAAAAGACGATGAATGGAATATTCTTCGCAAGTATTATAAATCCATGTATTTCTTCAATAGCCATGCCCTTTTTGATGCTGAAATGGAGGCTATCGAGTTGAAAAAGGTCTATCGCCAATCAGATATTGTTTTCTTGAATATCCTAAATGAAATACGAAATGATCGGCTGACGCAAGAATCCTATAATCTACTTCACCAACGCTATATTCCTAATTTTCAGTATGATGAAAAGGATGGCTATATTACTTTAACCACCCATAATCAAGCGGCTGCAATTATCAACGATGATAAGTTACAAAAACTAACCACCAAATCCCATTACTTCAAAGCCATTATAAAAGATGATTTCCCTAGTTATGCTTATCCAACTGACTTTGAAATACAACTCAAAGTTGGCGCTCAAGTGATGTTTGTGAAAAACGATAGCTCAGTCGAAAAACGGTATTTTAATGGTAAGATTGGAGTCATAACCGGTTTCGACGATGATCATATCATTGTCGATTGTAATGGTGAGGAAATATATGCCAATAAAGAGGTTTGGGAAAATATTCGCTATAAAATAAATGAAACCAATAAGGAAATTGAGGAAGAAGTGATTGGTTCGTTCACCCAATTTCCTTTGCGATTGGCATGGGCTATTACCATTCATAAAAGCCAAGGTCTAACTTTTGAAAAAGCCATTATTGATGCTGAAGCTGCTTTTGCTCATGGTCAAACTTATGTGGCGCTGAGCCGCTGCAAAACATTAGAAGGCTTGGTTTTAAGCAGTAGAATTTCCAATTCAGCGATTATTTGCGACCGAGAAGTCGAGAGTTTTAACCTTCAGGTAGAAGCAAATCATCCCGATGAGCAAAAACTGTTGCAAGCCAAATATGAATACCAATGGAGCTTACTCGCTGAGCTTTTTAATTATAAAACTGTTCATTACCAACTAGATCGACTTGAGCGAATTTTTGAGGATCAGCGTAAAAGCGTGCATGGCCAAATGGCTGAAACGATTGCTGAAATCCGACGAAAAGCTTTGCCGCAAATACTCGATGTGGCGAGTAAATTTACCAATCAAATTAAGTTTTTGCTAAGCGAAAATTCAGACGCGGAGCGCAATATGGCCTTGCAAGATCGTATCATAAAAGCCGCTCATTATTTTTATCAATTCAATGAGGAACAAATACTTAAACCAATTAAAGACAGTAGTTTTGAAACCGATAACAAAGCATCTGCTAAAATAATTGACGAAAATTGGATGCAATTCAACGAACAGATGACCATTAAGCAGCAAACATTGAAAAGCTGTTTTGAGGGCTTCGAAATGCAGCGTTTTATGGAATCTCAGTCAAAAGCCGCCATCGTTGATGAAACCAAACCTAAGAAAGTTACTTTTGAGCATACTGATATTGCAACCAAACATCCCGATTTATATGCAATTCTTAAATATTGGCGCAAGGCGTTGGCTACCGATATGGATGTTCCTAGCTATTTGATTGCTAGTCAAGAAATGCTCTTGGGTATTGCCGATCAATTACCGCGAAATAGATCTCAACTGTCCAAAATAAAAGGGGTGGGGAAGAAGAAATTGGCTCAGTATGGTACCGAAATTATAGAAATGGTTAATGAATATATCTACGAAAAAGGGATAGAACTAGCTGAATTAGAGCCTGAACCTGAGCCTGCTAAGCCTAAATTGAAGGTGAAAAACCACGCGATGTCCTATGAATTGTATCGTCAGGGTTTATCCATTCCCGAAATAGCCGAAAAAATGGCTTTCGTTGTAGGAACCATTTATGGACATCTAGCTAAATACATTGAAAAGGGCGAGATTGCACTCGAAGAGTTGATGGAAACTGAAAAAATCGCCAAAATCCAAGATTTTATTTCTTTAAACCCTAACCTGAGCATGAAAGAGATTATTGATAGGATGGATGGACAGATTAGTTACCACGATTTGCGTTTAATGCAAGCTTATTGGAAATGGTCTCAAGAGGATAAATAGTTTCTTTATGGTCCTTTTCAAAATTTGATGGAAATCTAAAAGCTTGTTTTTTTAAAATTGACTGTTTTTACGCTTTTTTAAGCCCTAAAATAATGATTTATTGCGCATTACACGCCTATTATTTTATTTTATTAAGGTAATTTGGTATTTTAAATAATTCAATATCAATAATATAGATTATTTTAACATTTTAATTTTGCAAAAGGTATTAGTATTTAAAATAGTTCTACATTTGCCGATATTATAAAAATTTTAAATAATGAATAAAGGTACAGTAAAATTTTTCAATGACTCCAAAGGATTTGGTTTTGTAATTGATAATGACACAAAGAAAGAGTACTTCGTACATATTTCTGGTTTAGTAGACGAAATCAAAGAAGGTGATGAAGTCGAGTTCGAAATTGTTGAAGGTAGAAAAGGTTTAAATGCAGTAAATGTAAAATTATTTTAGTATTTATTCAAAGAATTTTTTTTTACAATGATTTAAGCCGGTCAGAAATGATCGGCTTTTTTTTATAGAAATATTTTTTGGCGCTTTACTAGAATCCCCCGATTAGCCAATTTGTGACTTACCGAATGTATAACTGAATTATTTAAGCTATTTTTGTTTCATTAAATCGTCAAATATCATGAACGATAATTCTTCATTTCTGAATTACCAATTAGCTTTAGAGCGCTATTGTGATTATCAGGAGCGCTGCGAGTCGGAGGTGCTTGATAAAATGGAGAAATTGCAAGTGCCTATGCAGTTTCGTGAAATGATTTTACAAAATTTAGGTGAAAGTAAGTATTATGATGATTTGCGTTTTGCCAAAATATATGCAAAAGGTAAGATGGAATACAAACTTTGGGGAAGAAGAAAAATATACATGGCGCTGAAACAAAAGCATATTAAAAGTGAGTTCATCAAAATGGCTTTTGAGCTCATGGATGAAGAACAATATTTCGATCAATTAAAAAAAACCATACAAAAGAAAATGAGTGAAATAGGAATTATTAATTCCGATTCGAAGAAGAAGAAAGTGATCAATTATGCCTTGCAAAAGGGGTATGAAAGTGAACTCGTTTGGAAAGCTTTTAAAGAAATAATCAAACACGAAAATTAAATTAAATTTATATAAATGGTAACCAAAGAGAGTATTAAAGCAATGAATGATAGGCTGATAGCCTTGAGGGGGTATCTTTGACTTGGATCGTAAGATTGTTGAAATAGAGGAAGAAGAACTCAAAACCCAAAACCCCAATTTTTGGGATGAGCCAAAGTCGGCCGAAGCATTGATGAAGGTCATTAGAGAAAAAAAAGCGTGGATTAATAAGTATAATGATGCAAAAGCTTGTTTCGATGACACCGAAATAATGTATGAATTTTATGAGCAAGCTGAAGCAAGCGAGCAGGAATTAGAAGAGCAATTTCAACTGCTAGAAACAAAAATAGAAGACATAGAAATGCTTAATATGCTTGGAGCTGAGAGTGATAACTTTGGGGCTATCTTACAAATAAATCCAGGCGCTGGCGGCACAGAAAGTCAGGATTGGGCGGAAATGCTGATGCGGATGTATCTGCGATATGGCGAACGTCACCAATTTAAAGTTACTATCATCGATGAGCAAGCAGGCGATGGCGCGGGTATAAAGTCCGTAAGCATTGAATTTGAAGGGGAGAATGCCTTTGGATTTTTGAAAGCTGAAAATGGCGTTCATCGGCTAGTGCGTTTGTCGCCATTCGACTCAGCCAATCGTCGACATACTTCCTTTGCTTCGGTCTATGTTTATCCCGTGGTAGACGATAATATTGAGATAGAAATAAATCCGGCTCACCTTTCTTGGGATACTTTTAGGTCGAGTGGGCCTGGTGGTCAGCATGTTAATAAAACAGAATCTGCGGTACGTCTACGCCATGAGCCCAGTGGATTGGTGGTGGAATGTCAAGAAACTCGCTCTCAAATCAAAAATCGCGAAAAAGCCATTAAAATGCTAAAATCACAATTGTATGAAATAGAGGTCAGGAGGAAACAGTCTGAGCAACAGTTGATAGAAGATGGTAAAATGAAAATAGAGTGGGGGTCACAAATTCGTTCCTACGTGATGCATCCTTATAAATTGGTGAAAGATGTGCGTACCTCTTTCGAAACCTCCAATGTTCAAGCGGTTATGGATGGCGATTTAGATGCTTTTATTAAAGCCTATTTGATGCAATTTAGTTCAAAAAGTGCCACTAAGTAAGGGTTTTTAATGTAACAAACTCAATTTTAAATCGTTGTAAGTTGAAAATGTAGATTATGAGAATAGCTTTGTTTGGATTTCAGTATTTCGAAAAGTACAACTCAATTTATCAAGCCATGATAAATCAGTTGGAAAAAGCAGATGCCGAAATATGGATTAATCACTCCCTTTTTCAACAAATAAATAGTTACTCTGTATTTTCAATTCAGCCAAAACTCTATACTAGCCATTTGGATTTTACGCAGAAGCCTGATGCTTTTATTAGCATTGGCGGTGATGGCACCATACTCGATACGATTACCATTGTCAGGGATTCAAATATTCCAATCTTGGGCGTTAATTTAGGAAGATTAGGCTTCCTGTCTTCCGTTTCACATCAGCAAGTGGAACGAGCTATTGAGGCAGTACTCACCAATAATTATATCCTAGACAGGCGTACACTACTTTCATTAAAAACTTCAAACAATCTTTTTGGTGATTTAAACTTTGCGCTCAATGAGCTGAGTATCCAAAAGAAAGATCAATTGTCGATGATTGTGGTGCATGTTTATATGAACGATCAGTTTCTAAATTCATATTGGTCGGATGGACTGCTGATATCAACTCCAACAGGATCAACCGCTTATAGTCTTTCTGTTGGTGGTCCGATTGTGACTCCTGGTTCCGAAAATTTTATTATTTCCCCAATTGCTACCCATAATCTTACCGTTCGACCAATAGTAATTCCAGATAATAGTACTTTAAAATTGAAAATTCAAGGACGGGCAAGTTCTTTTTTGGTGGGGCTTGATTCCCGTTTTGAAACTGTAGATTCAAGTGTTGAGTTGTTTGTCATGAAAAGTAATTTTAGCATCAATTTGATTCAAATTGGAAGCCGTAGTTTTTTTGATACAATTCGCGAAAAGCTTAATTGGGGTTTAGATGTACGCAATTGATTATTAATTAATTAATGCGTTTGTAGAATAATTAAAATTAAATTAAATTTGCAGCAATAATAATTTGACAATAAAATCAGTCTTTTTAAGTTTTAGGTAACATTACAATAATTTAATATGAAGAAGTTATTTCTATCACTATCAATTATTCTTTTATCGCTTGGGTCTTATGCGCAGCAGCATGAGATTGGTTTTTTTGGCGGTATTTCTTACTATATGGGCGACTTAGTGCAAACAAAGATGTTTAGCACTCCCGGATATAATTTCGGTTTAAATTATCGTTACCATATGGGTTCAAGGTTTGCAATTAAAATTGCAGGCCATTATGGACAGATTTCTGGTGATAGTAAAAATAACAAGCCTGCGCTGACTTATAAGAATTTAACCTTTCATTCCTCCATTTTAGACATTGAAGGAGGACTAGAAATCAATTTTCTTGAATACGTACCGGGCAGTACCAAACACCGCTTCACACCCTATATCTTTGGTGGTTTAGCGATTTTTCGCTTTAATCCAAAAGCCGATTTCCAAGGTCAAACTTATGAGTTACAAGGTTTAGGAACTGAAGGACAAGGATTAACTGCATATCCTGATCGTAAACCATATCAATTGAGTTCCATGGCTTTACCTTTTGGTTTTGGTATTAAATACAATATTTCCACCCGTGTGAGCATAGGATTTGAATGGGGTTTGCGCAAAACTTTTACCGATTATTTAGACGATGTGAGTACCACTTATGCCGATCCATCTTTATTGCGAGCTGAAAAGGGCGCTGTTGCCTCTGCACTTAGTAACAGGATGTTCGAAGATGAAGCCATTGCCGCTGGATTGGATATTTCGATAGGCGCCAATGGCATTCCAAATAATCCTATTCACTTTGATACCTATACTGAAATGCAAAAAAGCTATGCCGATAGTCAACGTGGAAATACGGATAAAGATTGGTATAGTATTGCTGGTTTGACCGTTATGTTCAAAATTGTTGGTCCACGCCAAGGATCTTGCCCCGCTTATAAATCTAATAAATACTTTAAAGAATATTCGCTCTTTTAATACGTTAGAGAGATATATTAATTTTTATTTTTTGCCTGAATGGATTTGAAAGAACAGATAGATTTAAGTCGCTTGCCAAAACATATTGCAATTATTATGGATGGCAATGGAAGATGGGCAAAGAAACAAGGAAAATTAAGGATTTTTGGACACCAAAATGGTGTGTTGCCAGTGCGCGAAACGGTTGAAACCGGTGCCGAATTAGGGGTTAAATGTATGACTTTCTATGCATTCTCTACCGAAAATTGGAATCGCCCCAAAGTAGAAGTCGATGCACTGATGTCGCTCTTAGTTACTACGATTAATAAAGAAATTAAAACCTTACAAGAGAATAAAATCAGACTAAAAGCAATTGGAGACTTGAAATCTTTGCCGGCTAAAAGCCAAGTGGAACTTCAGAAAGCAATTGATGCCACCTCCTCTAATCAAGGAATGACCATGGTACTGGCGCTTAGCTACGGTTCCAGATGGGAAATTCTTGAAGCCGCAAAAGCAATGGCTGTTCAGTATAAAAACAACCAAATCAATTTAGATGATTTCACTGAATCTAGTTTCAATGCTTCGCTTGATACCTATGATTTACCCGAACCAGAACTCCTGATCCGAACTAGTGGAGAACAACGGATTAGCAACTTTTTATTGTGGCAATTGGCCTATGCCGAATTATATTTTACAGACGTTCTCTGGCCTGATTTTAGAAAAAATGATTTATATAAAGCCATTATCGACTTTCAAAAACGAGAAAGAAGGTTTGGAAAAACAAGTGAACAATTACAAGACCTATAACATGTTAAGAAAATTTTTGGTTTTTGCTGTCCTATTGCTTTCAATAGAATGGTCTTACGCTCAAGTGCAACTTTTTGATGAAAAAGTAGACTATACCAATCCTAAAGAATACGTTATCGGCGGCATTACCATCAGCGGCGTTCAGTATGCTGATAATAATGTACTGCTGATGCTTTCTGGTTTAAGCGTTGGTGATAAAATCTTTATTCCAGGCGATGAAATCTCCAAAGCAATTAAGAAATTGTGGCGTCAAGGCCTTTTTGAAAGTGTAGAAGTAAGCTATACGAAAATTCAAGGGGATCAGATTTTTCTGAATATCGACCTGAAAGAACAACCAAAACTTGATAAGTTTTCTTTTAAGAATATTAGAAAAACAGAAGCAGATGATTTGCGCGAGGAGCTAGGGATAGTAAAAGGAAATGCCGTGAATAAAAATGTACTGATGCGATCTGAAAATATTATCAATCAGCATTTTATTGATAAGGGATTTCTGAATGTAAACACAACCATAAAACAGCAACGCGATTCCCTAACGCCTAATTTGGTAACCCTTATTTTCGATATTAACAAAGGTAGTAAAGTGAAAATTAACCAAATTGTGATGGAAGGCGTATCACAAGAGTCGCCTGATAAATTGAAAGGAAAGTTTAAGGAAACTAAAGAAAAAAAATTCTATCGTTTTTGGAAACCATCAAAATACATCGAAAAGGATTTCAAAGATGATAAGGATAAGATGCTTGCGTTCTATAGCAAACAAGGTTATCGCGATGCTCGAATAATTGGTGATAGTATTGTGAAAATCAATGACAAACTGGTGGATATTCACCTAAAAGTAAATGAGGGACGTAAATATTATTTTGGAAATATTAAGTGGGTTGGCAACACTAAGTATTCAAATGAAGTATTGGATGCCGTTTTACAAATTAAAAAAGGAGAAGTTTATGATCGTACTATGCTAGAAACACGATTGTTTATGGATATGGAAAAAGGAGATGTACACTCCCTTTATATGAATTTGGGTTATCTTTTTTCGTCTATCAATCCTGTGGAAACCAGGGTTTATAATGATACTATAGATCTTGAAGTTAGAATTTACGAAGGTAAACAAGCGAGAGTAAAACATGTAACCGTAAAAGGAAATACAAAAACCCATGATGATGTAATCTTGAGGGAAATAAGAACAAAACCAGGAGAGCTCTTTAATCGGGCTGATATTATTAGAACACAGCGAGAACTTGCTCAATTACAGTATTTTAATCAAGAAACACTCAATGTAAACCCAAAGCCAAATCCAGCGGATGGCACGGTTGACATTGAATATATTGTAGAAGAAACTTCATCAGATCAAATCGAAATGTCACTCGGTTGGGGACTTGGCGCTTTGATTGGTACAGTTGGGGTTTCGTTTAATAATTTCTCGATCAAAGGAGTTGGTAAAAAGGATTCTTGGCGACCTATTCCTTCCGGCGATGGGCAAAAGCTAAGTTTACGCGTTCAGTCCAATGGTATCTATTATCAATCCTATAGTGCATCATTTACCGAACCTTGGTTAGGTGGTAAAAAACCTAATGCGCTTACGCTTTCAGCTTATCAATCTACACAAACAAACGGACTTACTAAAGGAGATGCCAATCGTTCTTCTATCATGATTCGAGGCGTATCGGCTGGTATTGGTACCCGACTGAAATGGCCTGATGACTATTTTGTATTTTATTACAACTTGAGTTATCAAAACTATTTGTTGGATGACTATGATAGAGTTTTTTCTTTTTCCAATGGTAGTTCAAACAACCTCAGCACTACTCTGTCCTTAAGCCGAAATTCGACTGCTTCAAATCCATATTACCCAACTTCAGGCTCGGAAATTTCTACGAGTTTACAATTTACACCACCGTATAGTTTATTGAATAATAAGGATTACTCCCAAATGGAAGATGCCCAAAAGTTTAATTGGGTAGAATATTACAAATGGAAAGTTGGTTTCTCATGGTATACTGGTTTTGGAAAATCTAAAACGGCACAAAAATTGGTACTGCACACCCGCGCCAAATTTGGTTTCCTCGGAAATTACAATAGTCAAATTGGAGATTCGCCCTTTGAAAGGTTTTATTTAGGAGGTGACGGACTTAGCGGCTTCTCTTTAGATGGTCGTGAGTTAATAGGTATGAGAGGCTACACCAATAATTCACTCTCTCCTGTTGATGGCGCCACCGTTTATAATAAATACACTTTAGAATTGCGTTATCCTGTTTCGTTAAATCCGATGGCCACCGTTTTCGTTCTTGGTTTTGTGGAAGCCGGTAATACTTGGTCCAAATTGAGTGATTTTAACCCGTACGACGTGCACCGTTCGGCAGGAATTGGAGCAAGAATTTTCTTGCCAATGTTTGGACTACTTGGTTTGGATTGGGCTTATGGTTTCGATCCACTTCTTGGTCAATCTGGTATGGCTGGCAATCAGTTCCACTTCTCCATGAATGGCTCAATTGATTAATTATTAGTTATTTATTTTAATATGAATCTTATGAAAAAATTAGTTTTGCTAGGAGTAATCTTGTTTAGTTTTTTTGCTAACGTGAGCGCTCAAAAGTATGCCTTTGTTGATACCCAGTATATTCTCAATAATATACCTGAATACAAGATGGCTCAAACCCAATTGGATGATTTATCTAAAAAATGGCAAACAGAAATTGAAGCAAAAGTAGAAGAGATTGATCGAATGTATAAATCTTTTCAAACAGATGCAGTATTGCTACCTGAGGATATTAAGAAGCAACGTCAAGAAGAGATTCTACAAAAGGAAAAAGCTTTGAATACACTTAAAAAGCAACGTTTTGGTAAGGATGGCGAGCTTTTTAAAAAAAGAGAAGAATTCATTAAACCTTTACAAGAAAAGGTATATAATGCCATTAAAACCTTAGCTGACCAACGTGGATATGCAATCGTTTTTGACCGTGCTGGTACAACAAATATTTTGTATGCCAACGCTAAATATGATATGAGTGATGAAGTATTAGAAAGTATGGGTTACTCGTCCACCGAAGAATAATTAAAGAATTATCATAGCTGTTTACGTATATCATATTTTGTATACTTTTGCGGCTTCAATTTCAACACGACAAAAACAGAAAACTTAGAAATTAATTAATTATAACCCCATGAGAACAACCAAAATTTTATTGATTTTATTGATTTTAACCGCTGGAGTTTTTTCGGCAAATGCTCAAGCTAAAAGTAAAATTGGCGTAATTAATATTGGCGAATTGCTGAAATGGATGCCTGAGTACGATTCTATTATGACTGCTTATCAGTTAAAATACGATCAGATGGAGACAGAGCTCAAGCAGATGTATGCTGAGTTAGAAGAAAAGCAAGCTGCATATACCCGCGATCAAAACAATTTAACTGATATGATGAAAAGTATCAGAATGCAAGAGTTGCAAGATTTGCAGGGAAGAATCCAAGCTTATCAAGAAGGTGCACCTACCGAACTTAATAAGTTTGTTGAGGAAAAACAAGCCCCTATTTTAGATAAAATCCGTAAAGCTATCAAAGAGGTTAGTGTGGAAAGTGGATTTACACACGTATTGAATAATTCGCAAGATCAAGTGTTATATTTTGATGAAGTTTTTGATATTCTGCCACTTGTGAAGGCAAAATTGAAATTGGCAGACAAACCACTTCCAGCTTCTGGAAAGTAATATTGATAAGGACATAAAAAAAGGTAAATCGTAAGATTTACCTTTTTTTATGCGCCTAATTTATTGTTTTGGAATTCTTTTGAGAATATCAACAAGATGATCCCAAAACATTTGAGCAGTCTTAATTTGTATTCTTTCATCAGGAGAATGTGCCCCTTTGATAGTTGGTCCAATGGAAATCATATCCATCCCTTCATATTTTTCTCCAATTAACCCACATTCAAGACCAGCATGAATTGCCTTAACCAAAGGTTCTTTTTTGAATAGATATTCGTACGATGCTTTTGAGATATCTAAGATTTCACTCTTTGGATTTGGAGTCCAGCCTGGATATCCATCAGTATGAAGTACTTGGGCACCAATGTTTTTGAAATTGGCAGCGACCATGATGCACGCATCATCCAAAGCCGAAGCCACTGAGCTCCGCTGGCTGGTTGTAAAAATGAAAGCGTTATTTCTAATTTTAATGGAAGCAAGATTTGTGGAAGTTTCTACAAAGTTTGGAATATCTTGCGACCAGGCAAGCACTCCGTGAGGACAAGCATAAATGGCTTGAGTGAGTCTGTAGAAGTCTTTTTTCTCGATGACGATTGGTTCGGCGGTAGTTAACTCAAATTCAACTTGCAAATGAGGCTCAGTAACGTGAAATTCTTTGCGAAAAGTACTTTCACATTCTTGTAAATATTTTTCGAAAATAGATACTTTGCTTGGTTCAATCCATACAATCGCATAAGCTTCGCGGGCGATAGCATTTCGCAAATTACCGCCATCAATATAATTTAAGTCGATATCGAGCGTGTTCAGAGCCTTGTATAATATTCTGTTTAATAGTTTGTTAGCGTTTGCATAACCTTTGTGAATATCGTCACCGCTATGTCCACCATTCAAGCCTTTAACGGTAATTTTAATGGCGGTTTTATCACTTATTTCTTTGGTGTTAAAAAGCATATCGGCAATGGTATCTCTACCGCCAGCACAGCCAATAAAAATTTCCCCTTCGTCTTCGGAGTCCAAATTTATTAAGATTCGTCCTTGTAAAAAGTCACTTTCTAATCCAAAAGCGCCAGTAAGACCAGTCTCTTCGTCCATGGTAAAAAGCGCTTCGAGTGGGGGATGTACGATATCAGTTGAGTCAAGTAATGCAAGAGCTGCCGCCATTCCAATGCCATCATCAGCGCCTAAAGTGGTACCTATGGCTTTTACCCATTCTCCCGCTACGACCGTTTGTATTGGGTCATGGTCAAAATCGAAATTGACATCATTATTTTTTTCACAAACCATATCCATGTGACTTTGGAGCACAATTATTTTGTGATCCTCCATTCCATTTGTTCCATTTTTGCGGATGAGTACATTGCCAGTTTCGTCAACTATGGTTTCTAATTGGTGTGCTTTTCCAAATTCGACCAAGTAATTTCTAATCTTAGCTTCTTTTTTGGAGGGTCGCGGTATTTGGGTAATCTCGTGGAAATATTTCCACATCATGCCCGGTTGAAGTTGTAATAAGGATTGATTCATATTTTTGTAGGTATTTGTTTGGAATATAAGCAACAAAGTTAAAAAAAAAAGCCTTGTTTTACCAAGGCTTTTTAATTTAAAATGCTAGAATATTATGATTCTAAAAATTTGATAACCTCAACAGGGCAATCATTTGCAGCTTCCTTAATTTCACTCTCATATTTAGAATAATCTACTCCTTCGATAACTTCAGAAACATCATCAATTTCAAATACTTCTGGTGCTGTACCTTCACATAATCCACATGATGTGCAGCCTTCTTCAACCCATACTTTTGTAATAGCCATATTTTTATAATTTATTTATTTTAAACCGTTTTAATTAACAATACAAAAGTATTGCATTTTTTCATTAAATCTAAATAAAGTAATAATTATCATTGTAATTAGTAAATATTAGTAATAAAATACTATAAAACAGATAGTTGAGTTAAAATATTATTTATAATCATCAGCATTGCTAGTCTCTTTTTATTAAAAATAATCACTATTGTCCGTTAAAAATTATATTTAGTCCATTTCGGTAATTTAGTAGTTTTTTTATCGGACAACACTGAAAAATAATGTTGAAAAAAATAATTAATACTTATTAGCATTTTTGTAAATTTGTCTGCTTCGATAGCTTGCAGAATAGTTTTTATTAATTTGGTTTTTGTGATGGAGAATAAATGGGTATACTTTTTTTTGTCTGGTATTTCGCTCTTGCTGCTTTTCCTTTATCATGTTCGGTTTAGGATTCGCACTCAAAAGCAGATTATGAGGTATAAGACAGCAGGAGAGGATAAGTATTTGGATTTGGCTAACTTACTTCCTCAGTTGGTGGTGGAGTTAGAAGTGGATGGTCGATTTAGTTTCATCAACGATGCTGGTTTAAAATTTATTGGTTACTCAAAATTTGATCTAAAAAAAGGTCTAAATATTTTTGATTTAATTCATTCTGATGATTTAGCAGATTTCAAGGAGGATTTTTTATATCTTTTAGAAGGAGGAATTAATAAAGGTCAAGAGTTTAGAATGGTCACTAAGAGTGGTGAAGTTTTTTTTATGGTATTCTTTCTAAAGTTGAGAGATAACAATCACAGTTTACACCATGGATTGCGTGGATTTATTATTGATATCTCAGATCGTAAACGACTTGAGCGTAAGGTTTTAAGTGCTGTTTTAGAAACCGAAGATCGCGAACGGAGACGCTATTCCGAAGACCTGCATGATGGATTAGGACCATTATTGTCAACCATTAAGTTGTATGTAAATCAAATGAAATCCCAAAAAGTTAGCCAAGACGAAGAGAGTGAGATGTTTAATTATGCCAATGAACTCTTGGATGAGGCCATTCTTACTACTCGAAATATTGCCAATAATATTCTACCTGGTAGTATTGTTGATAATGGATTAATAGCGGCGGTTAATTTCTTTTGCCATCAGGTAATAGCTTCCCGAGCTCTTGCAATTAATTTTTCGAGTAATACAACCTTACGCTTCGAACAACATATCGAGAGTAATACTTATCGTATTATAATAGAGCTACTTAATAATACCATCAAGCATGCAAACGCCAAAAATGTTACTATTCAAATTCTATTAGAGGATAATTTTTTACTTTTGAAATATAATGATGATGGTGTGGGATACGAAGATATTTCGCATAGGGAAGGATTAGGGATGGGAAATATTAAAAACAGAGCCAATTCACTGAATGCTATCAGCAGATTTCAGAGTGAAAAAAATAAGGGGATGTTATTTGATATGCGTGTTCCTCTTGAAAAGCATGATTGACAAACAGATAAATGACTAAATATGAGTGGATTAATTAAAGTTATTGTAGTGGATGACCATGAACTTTTTAGGAAGGGAGTAGTCATGGTTTTAAAAAAGATGGATGAGGTAGAAGTGATAGGAGAAGCCGCAAATGGGCGGGATTTTCTAGCCTTACTCAATTCCAAAAAACCGGATATTGTTTTTATGGATATCAAAATGCCTTTAATGAACGGTATAGAAGCCACTGAAGAAGCCGTCAAGCGATTGCCTGAAATTAAAATTATCGCGCTGTCGATGTTTGGCGAAGAGGAATATCTCCATAAAATGATCAATGCAGGAGCCAGCGGTTTTCTGCTTAAAAATAGCAGTATCGACGAAATCGAAAATGCAATTCATGCAGTTTATGAAGGCAAAAACTGTTATAGCAATGACTTACTAGGCTATTTTACAAAGAAGTTCATTGACCTTAAATCAGTTGATTCAGATGCCATTAAGCTCACAAAACGCGAAATTGAAATATTAGAATTAGTGGCCAAAGGTTTTTCTAATCCTGAGATTGCCGATATGCTTTTCATTTCAAAACGTACAGTTGATGGACATAAAGCGAATTTAGTGCAAAAAACTGGATCAAAAAATATTGTTGATTTGCTAGTTTATGCTATTAAAAACCAATTGATTAAGATATAATTTCTTTGTAAGTCATCTTATTAGTTTATATTTAGAAAGCTGTATACGTAAATTACCTATATAAACAAGTGCATTGCCCTAATTTAAAATATATTGTAGCCTTAACTTTGTTGCCCGATGAATACAATTATAGCCATGTGTTGATACCTTTATTTTTAAGCCAGTTTGAATTAAAATGAAGGTGAGATAAATGCAAGTTTTATATTAATATCCAAAAATTATGAAAAACAATTACAATTTTAGCTTTGTATTATTACTGTTGATTCTTTTTTCGGCCGCTAGTCTTAAAGCTGTAAATATTACAGTTAGTGGTGCCATTGCTGCCGCTACCACCTGGGATGCTGATACCGTAAAAGTAGTAGGTGACGTGACCATCAATAATGGAGTAACATTGACCATTACGGCTGGTACTTATGTTCAGTTTCAAGGGCAATATAGTCTAAAAGTTCAAGGATGCCTGCTTGCTCAGGGAACTTCTACCAATCAGATCGTTTTTACTGCGCTCAATACGAGTACAGGATGGAAGGGGATTCGTTTTGATAATACGCCTGCTGCGAATGCTCAATCCGTAATCGAATTTTGTAAAATAAGCTATGGAAAAGCTACAGCAGGAACTACTGAAGAAAAGCAAGGTGGCGCTATTTTTGTCAAAGGTTTCTCTAATTTATTGATTAGGAACAATTTGATTTCAAATAATACGGCTTCTTATTATGGTGGTGCCATCAGTTGTAGACTTGGAGCCTCACCTTATATTGTCGGAAATATCATCTGTAATAATTCTAGTAGTAGTAATGGAGGGGCTATTTATACCTACAGTAATTCAAATCCAATCATCATTAACAATACAATTGTAAATAATACCGCCTCTAGTGGGGGTGGAATTTATGTAAATAATAATACCTCTCCTTTATTTTACAATAATATTCTATATGGTAATCAAAGTTCATCGAGTACTCAAATATATGCCACCCCAAGTTCCTCCTATTCCAACAATATAATTCAAGGTGGTTTTGGAACTAATAATTTAGATGGAAATCCAAATTTTGTTGCTGCTAGTGCTGGTGCTGGTTCGGCTTATAATGGTTTAGCTGCCGATTGGTCTTTGTCTGCTGGGTCTCCAGCCATCAATGCTGGGAATTCAGATGTTACCGCTCTTCAATCAAGTTATCATGTGAGTGATTTTGATATTTATGGTAATTTTCGATTTGACAACGAAATAATTGACATTGGCGCAACCGAATATATTTCGTCAACTGAAGCCTGCGGTTCCATTAGTTCTAACACTAGTTGGAGCGGTGACGTCTTGGTAAATTGTGATATCAGTATTGCCAACGGGGTTACGCTTACTATTCAGCCTGGAACCAAGGTGCTTTTTACTGGTCATTATGCTATTTCCGTTTCTGGTCGAATTTTAGCAGTAGGGAACTATAATGACAATATTGAGTTTACAGCATGGAACAGAACAAGTGGTTGGAAAGGGATAAATTTTAATTATACCAGTTCATTAAACGATACGTCAAAAATTGTTTACTGCCAAATTAACTCCTTTAATGAAACTAATATTTCCCCCTATTACTATGGGGCAATTTATGTCTTTAATTTTAGTAAATTGCTGATACAGAATAATGTAATTTCTAATAATTACGGAAAGTATGGAGGAGGAATATGCTTGTATAATTCGTCTGCCAAAATAGTAGGAAATCTGATTGCTAACAATGAAACTACTTCATCTTATGGAGGGGGAATTTATATTTATGGTACCGCATCCTACGCGCCTGCTATAACCAATAATACTATCGTAAATAATAAGTCAGCAGGTTATGGAGCGGGTGTTTATCGAAGCTCTGCAGTTGTACCAGTATTCACTAACAATATTATTTTTGGTAATCAAGATGCCAGTGGCAATCATGAAGCGAGCGATAATATTTATCCAACTACTGGTTTGAATATTAGCTATTCGGTGGTTGAAGGAGGATACAGTGGTACCGGTAATTTAACGGTGGATCCACTCTTCAAGAGTCCTACCTCAGGGGCAGGACGAAATTATGCTATCGTAGGCAAGGATTTCTCATTGCAATCAGCCTCGACTGCCATCGATGCTGGTTCACTTTCTTCAACTGGTTTGAATTTGCCAGCTACGGATATCAATGGAAAAACACGGGTTTATAATAGCCATGTTGACATTGGGGCATTTGAGGATAAATCTACCTATGATGTTCCTTGTGCTACAATTTCATCCAATCAGGTTTGGGATGCCAATATTATCAATATTAATTGCAATTTGATCATAGCTTCAGGAGCTACCGTTACTATAAATCCTGGAACCATTGTTAACTTTAATGGATATTATAAAATTACAGTGAAAGGTACTTTGTTAGCAGTAGGAAATGATGGTAACGAAATAACCTTCACCGCCACAAATACCTCTACTGGGTGGAATGGGATTCTCGTTGATGTTTCATCTAGTTGGATTGATTCAACCATTTTTGATTATTGTAATTTTGAATATGGCAAGCAAGCAACAGGCGGAGCTTTAGAAATCTATGGTAACCAAATCAGAGTTTCAAATTGTCATTTTGAAAACAATTATGCTTCTACAAGAGGCGGAGCCATATATGCACGACATCGGCATTCAATCATCCGAGATTGTGTTTTTGAAAATAATTCCAGTCCTGATGGAGGTGCAATTTATGTAATGTACTATACTAGCCTTCCTACTGATCCCTTGCTATTGATACAGTCTTGCACCTTTTCCAATAATACTGCTACTAATGGTGGTGCAATTAGGATTTACTCCTCGCAAATAAATTTCCTAAACAATAAGCTTGTCAATAATACTGCTACTTATGGTGGCGGAATGTACTATTCTGGAAATCGAATTTCTAATATAGTTGGGAATTTAATTGCAAATAATCAAGCTACTTACGGGGGTGGTATGTATTTGACAGGCGTAAAGGCCAACTTTACTAATAACACCATTGTTAATAATTATGCCACTTTAAATGGGGGCGGAATATGCACTTCTGATAATACTGATGCAGTGTTTAAGAGTTGCATTATTTATGGGAATCAAATGGTAAATACAAGCACACAAAATCAAGTGTATTTAGGAGATGATTTGAGCGATCCAAAATTTTACAATTGTGATATCGAAGGCGGTTTAATAGCTTTTCTGGGCAATGGTTCTGCATTATTTTATCAAGGTATTTATCAAGACAATATTCAATCGAATCCGAATTTCACTTCTGCAACGGCAGGTACGGGTACTAGCTATGATGCTTTATTGGCGGATTTTTCCCTTACGCAAGGAAGTACGTGTATCAATGCCGGAAATCCAAATACAAGTGGATTGGAACTACTATCTTACGACTTAGCAGGTGAAAATAGAGTATACAATGGGAGAATAGATATTGGAGCTTATGAAAATCAACAAGATATCGTAGCTGCTTGCACTATTTCAAGCGATGTGACTTGGGATGCTGATATCATCAAAGTTAGTTGCAATATCACCATTGATGATGCGGCTACTTTAACAATAGAACCAGGGACGACCGTTTTATTTACTGGTAAATACGGTATTAAGGTCAATGGAGCACTTCGAGCCATCGGTACTGCTCAGGAACCAATTACTTTTACAGCCTCTAATTTAACGAATTTCTCTGATTTTGTTCAGGATCTTGGCGGTTGGTCAGGTATCAATTTTGAATCTACTGCTTTGTCGAATGATTCTTCTGTTTTTAGGTTTTGTAACTTCTATTATGGAAAAGCCACTGGTTCTAATAATGTTGATCTTAGCGGAGGTGCTATGTACATTTATAATTATTCTAATATTGAAATTGCCTATTCAGTTTTTTCAAATAATGGTGCTTACGAAGATGGTGGTGCTTTGTATATCGAAAGTTCAAATATCAAGTTTTATAACAATTTGGTGGTCAATAATTCAGCAACGAATAGTTCTTCTGGCTCTGGAGGCGGACTATATTTAGATGACTCGAAACTGTTTTTTGAGAATAATACGATTGCCAACAATATTGCCCAATATGCTGGTGGTATTTATGTTTATTCTACCACATCTCCCGTATTTAAAAATTCAATATTCTACGGTAATAATACAGTTAGCTATAGTTATGGTAAGCAATTGCACCTCTTACTTTCTACTAACATCGAATTTATTAATTGCGATATACAAAATGGTTTGAGCGGAATTTCGGGTAATAACAATATCACAAATTTCATTAACAATCAAGGCGTTGATCCTTCTTTTATCGCTCCGACTTCAGGCGCTGGATATGCCTATTTGGGGATGGGTGGAAATTGGGCAATCGCTGAAAATTCTCCTTTGATCAATGCAGGTAATTTGAGTACAAGTATTATCTCACAAGATTTATTGGGTCGTCAACGCTTGGTTGCAGACACCATAGATGTTGGAGCTTATGAAGTTCAAATTGCAACCCGTTTTATTACAACACAGCCTGTAAGCGATGAAATATGTGTCGGAACGAGCGCCTTACTGTCAACAGTTACTAGTTTAAATGCGATCTATCAATGGCAACATAATGGAATAAACATCCCCTCGTCCAATGCAGCTAATTACACGCTTTCTTCTTTAGTACATAGCGATACTGGTTATTACAATTGTATTATAAGTAACGATTATGGTAGTATAAGTACCGATACCGTATTTATTGCTTCTTTAACATCACCAGCTGTAATTTCACATCCAAGTTCAGCAACGGCATGTATTGCTTCATCTACCTCTTTTTCTGCTTCAGTTGCTGGTAGCGAGCCACTTACTTTTACTTGGTATAACACCAATGGGGCTTTAAGTTCAGGAACAAATACTTCTTATGTAATTAACGCAGTTTCTGCAAACGATGCCTCTACTTATCGAATGAAAGCGGAAAACACTTGTGGGTCAGTAATTACTAATGGAGCTACTTTGGTAGTAAATACGGCACCTACGATAACTGACATTGATGCATTGGCGAGTATTTGCCAAAATTCCTCCTATACTTTTACAACTTCGGCAACGGGTTCAGGAACTATTAGCTATCAGTGGTATAAAAACAATGCTATCATTTCTGGAGCAACTGCGGTTAGTTATAATATTTCGTCGAGCGCCAATAGTGATGCTGGAACTTACTACTGCAAAGCGACCAATGCATGTGGCTTTGACCAAACCAATCAATCTGTCCTTACGGTTAAAGCTTTGCCAAGTATTAGTGTGCAACCAATCTCTGCAACTGTCTGTGAAAATCAGAGTTATACCTTTAGTGTTACAGCTTCGGGTGAAGCTCCGCTTAACTATCAATGGTATAAAGGAGGAGTTATGATTGTCAATGCTAACAATAATACTTATACAATCAGCTCGGTTACTTTATCGGATGCTGCTTCTTATTACTGTGTTATTTCAAATAATTGTGATGATGTTACCTCAAGCGTTGCAAGCCTTACAGTACAAGAAAGTCCGAGCATAACTTCACAAACTTCAAGCATTGACGTTTGTAGTGGTGCTTCTGCTCCTTTTAGTGTAACGGCCTCAGGTACTGCAACTTTATCCTATCAGTGGTATAGCCCTAGTGGAAGTATTAGTGCTGCCACTAATAATGCTTATACCAAAAGCACAGTCTCCACTTCCGACGCCGGAAACTATTATTGTGTCGTTAGCAATACTTGTGGAAGTGCGATTTCTAATGTTATTCCTCTTACTGTGAAAACGGCTCCTTCATTTTCTACTCAACCAAGCAGCCTAACCAAATGCGAGAATCAGAGTGCACTGTTTAATCTACAAGCAGGTGGAACTGGAAATTTATCTTACCAATGGTACAAATCAAGTAGTGCTATTTCTGGTGCTACGAATTCCTCTTTAATGATTTCTCCGGTTTCAAGTGCTGATGCCGCAAATTACTATTGTATGGTAACAAATACTTGTGCTACCATTACCTCCAATACCGTGGCCCTCACCGTTAAAACTAATGTAAGTATCACCGCTCAATCTTCTTCACAAACACTCTGTGAAGGAGCAAGTCCAAGTTTCAGTGTGACGGCTTCAGGAACTGCACCCATTACCTACCAATGGTATAATAGCAATGGAGCTATTTCCAGTGCCACTAATAATACTTATAGTTTAACCTCAATCGACACTTCGGATGCTAATTCATATTATTGTATTGCTACAAATTCTTGTGCATCAGCCACTTCAACTCAAATAATTTTGACCGTAAACGAAAGTCCAACCATTAGCAACCAACCTATTTCTACCACAGTGTGTAATGGCACTTCGGCACAAATGAGTGTTTCGGCAAGTGGCACTGCACCATTGACTTATCAATGGTACAAATCAAGTACAGCCATTTCAGGCGCTACTTCTTCCAGCTATCTTGTATCGCAAGCTAGTTCAAGTACTGCGGGTACTTATTATGTGGTGGTTAGCAATGCTTGTGGATCTTTAACTTCCAATAATGCAACTTTAACGGTGAATAGTAATGTTTCACTAACTGCCCAGTCGGCTTCTACTTCAGTTTGTGAAGGAGCAAGTCCAAGTTTCAGTGTGACGGCTTCGGGAACTGCGCCAATTACCTACCAATGGTATAAAGGAAGTAGTAGTATAAGTGGAGCAACTAATAATTTATTGTCCCTTACTTCGGTTGATAATGCAGATGCAGCCAACTATTATGTAATAGCTTCCAATGCATGCAATTCGGTGCAATCGAATATCATGACGTTGACCGTAAACGAAAGTCCAACCATTAGCAACCAACCTATTTCTACCACAGTGT
>DYSI01000018.1:0-7951 GCA_020718275.1 Draconibacterium orientale | reverse complement strand
TAGTTCAAGTACTGCGGGTACTTATTATGTGGTGGTTAGCAATGCTTGTGGATCTCTAACTTCCAATAATGCAAGTTTAACGGTGAATACACCCGTTGCCATAAATAGCCAAACCGGCGATTCTACAAAATGTGTTGGTGAAAGCATCACTTTTGTAGTTACTGCATCAGGAACTTCACCGATAGCTTATCAGTGGTACAAAGGTGGAAGTGCTATTTCGGGTGCTAGTTCATCAAGTTATACAATTCCAGTTATTTCTTCTGCAAGCGCTGGGGATTACTATTGTATTTTGTCAAATACTTGCAATAGTGCTCAGTCGACTAGTATGTCTCTTACAGTTAATACTAGTCCAACGGTTGCTTCACAAAGTGCAAGCGTTACCAAATGTAATGGTGAGAATTTGAATTTAAGTATCACTGCAGCAGGGACTTCACCATATTCTTATCAGTGGTATGATGGAACGGGTGCTATTTCAGGAGCAATAAGTAATATCTATTCGATGTTTAATTTAGCTTCCTCAAATGCTGGAACCTATTATTGCAAGATTAGTAATTCTTGTGGTAATGTTAATTCATCCAATATAGTGGTTTCAATCAATAATTCACCTCAAATTACCTCACAGACCGCTTCAAATATCAGTGTTTGTGAGAATTCAAACACAAGTCTTCAAATCACGGCTAGTGGGACCACGCCACTTACTTACCAATGGTATAATTCGGTAGGAAGCATTAGTTTGGCCACCGCTGCAAACTTAAGTATTAATAGTGCTGATACTAGCGACGCTGATACCTATTATTGTGTAGCTACTAATAGTTGTGGTTCTGCTCAAAGTCAATCCATTGCCTTAGTAGTAAATCAAGCCCCAAGTATTAATTCGCAGAGCGCTAGTGGGGCTTTGTGTTTAGGAGGGAGTTTTTCAGCAAGTGTTTCAGCAAATGGTAGTTCGCCATTAAGTTACCAGTGGTATAAATCATCTGGTAGCATCATTGGGGCAAATACTTCCTTACTACTTATTAACTCAATTGATACTAGTGATGCCGATGATTATTACTGTGTTGTGAGTAATGGTTGTGGAACTGTTCAAAGTACCACCAAGACCCTAGTGGTTAATCAGTCGCCAAGTTTTACAAGTCAATCAACCTCTTTATCACAGTGTGAATCAACGACCGCCATTTTTACAGTATCTGCAATAGGTAGTAATCCGCTTAATTATCAGTGGTATACAGATGCGGGTATAATTACTGGAGCCAATGCCAACACCTATAGTCTGCCTTCGATAAGTGTATCAAATGCCGGAAATTATTATTGTGTGGTGAGTAACAATTGTGGAAGCATTAACTCTTCCAATAAATATTTAACGGTCAATATTTCTCCAGTGGTTACTAATCAGATTATTGGCGATACACTTTGTGAATCAAGCAGTACAATTTTACAATTTGGTGTTTCAGGAACTAACCCAATAACTTATCAATGGTATAAGTCGAATGTAGCGATTCCTTCGGCAGTAAATGCTTATCATACGCTTTCAACGGTTGATTCTTCCGACGCTGGAGATTATTATGCTACGGCTACTAACTTATGTGGTAGCATTCAAAGTAATACAGCACATCTGGAAGTGAATCAGTTGGTTGCCATTACTTTACAGTCTGGAGACTCGTCTCGTTGCGAAGGTGAATCAGTGTTTTTCAATGTTCAAACTGTAGGAACTGCACCACTCCAATATCAATGGTATAAAGGAAATACAGCCATTGGTAGTGCAAACGGAAGTGGTTATAATTTGACGAATTTAGGTATGTTGGATGCTGGATATTATTACGTTAAGGTTTCAAACATGTGTAATACGGTCAATAGCACCTATAAACAGTTGACCATGCATGCTAATCCGATCGTAGATTTAGGAAATGACACAACTTTCTGTCAGGGAGGCACGGTAGTTTTGACTGCAGGATTTGGAAATCAGTGTCAATGGAGCAACGGTTCGTTGAATAACCAGATTGCAGTTACGCAGAGTGGAAATTATTCTGTTCAAGTGACCAACCAATACGGATGTCAGGGGAATTCGGATACAGTAGCAGTAAATGTGATTGCTCCTTATGCCAATCAATCGCTCTGTGTGGTGGGTGTGGATACTGCTTCGAGTAAGAATATTTTGGTTTGGGACAAAACGCTAGGCGTAGGCATCGAATCTTACAATTTATATAAAGAGTCTTCAGTATCCAATGTTTGGACATTAATTGGTAATGTAGATTTGGATTCCTTGAGTACTTTTATTGATTTAAGTTCTACACCAAACGTAAAACCAGAGCGTTACGCCATTAGTTCAATAGATAGCTGTGGTAATGAATCGGCAAAAAGCAATGCACATCGTACGATGCACCTAACCGTAAATGCAGGACAGACTGCCAATGAGTGGAATTTGTTATGGAATGCTTATCAAGGGTTTATGCCTGCCACCTATGTTATTTATAGGGCAGATTCTACCATGATCTACCAGAAACTGGATTCCATTGCGGGGAGCAGTAGTTATACCTATTTGTTTACAGATCACAATGCACCAAATGGAATCGTCAATTATATGGTTGAAATTATTCATCCAACAGGTGGCTGCAATCCTTCAAAAGCAAATACCAATTACAACTCCTCAAGATCAAATACGGCAAGCAATGGAGTTGCACCAAATACCGCTTTAGTGCCAAACTTTATTGCGACTCCAACAACAGGTATTGCGCCCATTATCGTTCTGTTTTATGACCAAACCACCAATGGTACGGTAGATAGCTATTTCTGGAATTTTGGTGATGGTGCAAATAGTGTTTCGCAAAATCCTGTACATCAGTATGATTCAGCAGGAGTGTATCATGTTTCCTTAACGGTGAGCAATATTCATGGCACACAATCTATTTTGAAAACTAATTTTATTGATGTGTTGCCAAATGGTTTGTACAATATTCATGATAATTTTGACATAAGTGTTTTTCCGAATCCTTATAGTGGATTTACCAATATCGATTATGCTTTGATTACTTCCGCTAATGTTAATATACAAATTTACAACAGTTTAGGAGAGTTAGTAACCGTTTTGGTAAATGAGAAACAAGCAGCTGCATCTTATCATTATTCGTTCAGTGCCGAAAAGTATGGATTTTCATCGGGCGTGTATTATTTACGAATGACGCTGGATAATGAGGTGATTACAAAGCGCTTGATGGAGGTAAAATAGGAGAGAAGAATTTGGTGAAATAACCCTTTTAAGGCGTATCAGATGTTTAGCAATTAAAAAAAAACAACTGATACGCCTTTAATTTTATATTCCTGATTTTATATTTTAGTGAGTCTAAATTGAATAAACGGAAATTCTTTTATCGATAGAAGAAAAGCATCCGCAGCAACGCGACCTTTTTTTACTGCTAATTCAATATTTCGCTTGCCATCATTTACAAAAATTTGCAGGCTAGCTTTTCCTGGGTTTTCAGTAATAGTTTTTTGTAAGTTCTGCGTAAATTCTTTGGTAATTTCAGCTAAGGGGATTTGGATGATAATCTGCTTGGTAAAGTTGTTAAGCACTGAATCTAATAGGATTATATCGTTTACAATCAGTTCTGTTTTACTATTGTCTTTAAAACGTTCACCAATATTTCCTTGGATAAAAACAAAATTATCTACTTGAAGCAAATGGCTATATTTAAGGTAGTTTTCTTTAAAGAGAGGAAATTCAATGGTATCGCTTTTATCTTCCACATTAAAGAATCCGAATTTATTACCATTGGAAGCGGCCTCTCTATGTTGTGCAGCAGTGACGACCCCAGCAAAGCGTACGAGTTGTTTAGCATTGTTTGAAATGGCTTCGTTTACACTTTTAATGCTATTATTCACATAGAAATCGAAAGTCGTTTGATAAACATCAAGGGGATGACCACTTAGGAAAAATCCAATCATTTCCTTTTCAAAATTTAGCTTTTTCACTGTACTCCATGGTTCACAAATCGGAAATTCTGGATTTAGAATGGCCATATCTGTAGTATCACCAAAAAGGCTTACTTGTGAGGAGTTTTCGTTGCTTTGTATTTTGTTTCCATACTTGATTAATCTTTCTATAAAAGTGTCATTTTCAGAGAATTGAAAGAAAAACTGCGCACGGTGCACGTCTTTTTGAATTTCATCAAATGCACCCGCATAGGCTAGTGCTTCAATCGCTTTTTTGTTGACAGAACGCAGATTTATTCGCTTGATAAAATCGAAAATATCTGAAAAGAGTCCTCTTGCATTGCGTTCGTCAACAATGCTTTCCACAGCCGCTTCTCCTACGCCTTTTATCCCAGCCATTCCATAGCGGATTTCTCCTTGATTGTTAACGGTAAAGGTGCTATAACTTTGATTTACATTGGGTCCCAATACTTTAGTTCCCATTCTGTTAGCTTCGTTCAGATAGAAATTAAGTTTTTTAATATCTTTCAACTCGTGACTTAACACAGCAGCCATAAATTCAGCAGGATAATGCGCTTTTAAGTAAGCAGTTTGATAGGAAACGTAGGAGTAGCAGGTTGCGTGAGATTTGTTGAAAGCATAATTAGCAAAGGCTTCCCAATCTTTCCATATTTTCTCGACTTTATCAACTGGATGACCATTTGTGGAGCAGCCATTAATAAATTCTTGCTTCAATTTATCCATAGTATCTTTCTGCTTTTTGCCCATTGCTTTACGCAGAATATCGGATTTAGCGAGCGAAAAACCGGCTAATTCGCGCGATAGAAGCATCACTTGCTCCTGATATACGGTAATGCCATAGGTTTCAGACAAGACCGTTTCCATGGCCGGTAAATCGTATTGTATTTTCTCAATGCCATTTTTGCGATTAATATACAGGTCGATATACTCCATTGGTCCTGGTCGATAAAGGGCATTCATGGCTATTAAATCCTCAAATCTGCTTGGCTTTAAGTTGCGAAGGTGCTTTTTCATTCCTTCCGACTCAAATTGAAACAGACCAGAAGTTTCGCCTCTTCCATAGAGTTCGAAGGTTTCTTTGTCTTCTAAATCTATTTTATCAATTTCGAGTTCGATTTTTTTGGAGAGTTTTATATTGCGAACAGCATCTTTGATAATGGTTAATGTTTTAAGTCCTAGGAAGTCCATTTTGAGCAGTCCAATGGATTCAACAAAGTGTCCATCATACTGGGTTGCATAATCTAATACGCTGTCTTTCACGGTGGTAGTAGGGCAATAATTGTCGAGGTCGTCACGGCTAATAATAATACCGCAAGCATGTGTTCCTGTATTGCGTACAGATCCTTCTAAACGTTTGGCAAAATCTAAAACAGATTTGCGTTCAGGGCTTCCATTGGATAGTTCGTTTTTAAGTTCATCTATGGTGCTATACGCGTCGGCTAAGCTAGTACCGGGCTTGTCTGGGACCATTTTGGTCAGTCGTATCGCTTCGTTAAGGGGCAAACGCTGCACCCTAGCGACATCTTTTATGGAAGATTTGGCGGCCATAGTGCCGAAAGTAATAAGGTGAGCTACTCTTTTGGCTCCGTATTTATTTTTTACCCATTCCAATACTTTATCGCGCCCTTCATCATCAAAATCGATGTCGATATCGGGCATGCTAACTCGCTCAGGATTTAAAAAACGTTCAAAGAGTAAACCATATTTTAGCGGATCTATCTCTGTGATTCGCAGGCAGTAAGCCACTACAGAACCCGCAGCGCTTCCACGACCAGGTCCTACCGAAACGCCCATTTGGCGAGCTGCTTTCAGAAAATCCCAAACGATTAGAAAGTATCCTGGGAAACCCATGTTTTTAATGGTGAAGAGCTCAAATTCAATTCGCTCTATCGTGCTGGGGAGCAAATTTTCGCCCCAGCGTTTATAAGCGCCTTCGTAGGTCACCTGTTTCAAATAGGCATCTTGATTTTCAAATTCTTCAGGAATTTCAAAATCAGGCATTATGGCTGTTTGATTTAATGGATATTCTTCAATTTTATTAGCAAGTTCTTGAGTATTTGCAATTGCTAAAGGTAAGTCGCCAAATAGTGCAATCATCTCCTCTTGCGTTTTGCACCACTCTTGACCAGTGTATTTCATTCGCCTCGGGTCGTCGATGTCTTTGCCTGTACTCAAACAAATTAATCGATCATGGGCTGCAGCATCTTCTTCATTCAAAAAATGAACATCATTGGTGGCAATGTATTTTACCTGATGCTTGTCGGCTAATTCAATCAAGATTTTGTTTACATAGGTTTGATCCCGAATCACTTCCGTGTTCATGCTAGGATCGGTTGCTTTATGCCTTTGCAATTCAAAATAGAAATCGTCGCCAAAGATGGCTTTGTATTCTAAAAGTGATTTTTCTGCTTCTTCAACAGTTGAGCTAGTAAGTTTCTGTGCAATTTCGCCGCCTAAACAAGCTGAGGTGGCTATAATTCCTTCGCGGTATTGCCGTAGGAGGTTTTTATCAATACGTGGATGATAGTAAAATCCATCGGCAAAGGCTATGCTGGTGAGTTTCATTAGATTTTTATATCCTTGCTGATTTTTGGCTATAAGCACTAAATGATAGCTTTTTGAATCCTCTTTATCTTTATCTAAATAGGATCGACTGGCCATATAAGCCTCCATGCCGATGATTGGCTTGATGCCGTTTTTTAAACAAATTTCGTGGAATTCTTTAACGCCATACATATTGCCATGGTCGGTAATTGCAACGGCATTCATTCCATCGTCTTTTACTTTCTTAATCAGGGTTTTAATATTAGTCATTCCATCTAAAATGGAGTACTGAGTATGAAGATGAAGGTGGGTAAACTTATGTATTTCATTGGTTTCTAATTCTGTTGGTTCAATCTTTGGATTTTCCTTTTCGGGAAGTAGTTCTTCCTTGCTTTCTATTGGCGCTTCAATAATATCATTAGGGTTGTAGGCTTGTGTATTGAGGCCAATGGCTTGAATGGTTTTTGGATTATTTGTCAGAAAGCGATCGTAAGTTTCAGGACTTATTTTCAAAATACTCCAATCGATGATGCCAATTCGCATCAACTCGAGGAAACAACGGGTGGTGGCTTCAACATCAGCAGCAGCATTATGAGCAGCGTCGAAACCAGTATTGAAGAGTTTAAAATGGAGTTCTTCGAGTCGTGGCCATTTATACTTTCCGCCTTTTCCACCTGGAATTGCACAAAAGTCAGTTGACAGCTCTTTGGTATCAATGGTTCGCTTTTCTATCAGTGGATTTGCAATTTGCTTGCGATAATATTCAGCACCTAGTATGTTGAGATCGAATGAGATATTATGACCTACCAAGGCATGACATTTACTGATGGACTTTTCAAACTCAAGCAGAAGCCAATTTAGATCAACACCTTGTTGCAGGGCACGTTCTGTGGTTATGCCATGTACCTTGACGACATCGTAAGGAATGGTGAAATTTTCGGGTTTGATAATGAAGTTTTTGACTTCCACTAGATTTCCTTCAAGATCGTGTACTTGCCAAGCTAATTGGACCAGTCGAGGCCAATTGGCGGAATCACTTAATGGGGCGTTATAATTTTTGGGTAATCCGGTGGTTTCGGTGTCGAATATTAAGTACATGTCAGTCGATTAGGTGTTAAAGGATGTTGCGGTAAAAATAACCAAATACTGAGGTAAATTGGGTGGTGTTGAAAAGTAAAATGGCTTTTTTTATGGATTTATCTATCAGCGCTTTTAACTATTTGGCACTTCTTTTATTGATGATAGATTCTTAATTGAGTTATCTATTGAATTGAATTAGTGCAGGAAAAAAACCGTCATTTTCGTTTCATTTTCTATAATTTACTACATAAAAAACTGACCAAAGACTGCATTTAAAAACTAATTATTTTTTAATTTTGACCTAACGACTTTGGATTAGAAAAGTATAGGGGAGTTCTATAATTTAAAGCATTGAATATCCGATTATTATGTGTATATTTGC
>DYSI01000056.1 GCA_020718275.1 Draconibacterium orientale | reverse complement strand
AAGAATCCGGTAATAATAATAGTAGTTGTGATAGATTTTAGTTTTCTTTGTAATACCAATCTCATAAGGAGTTATTGATTATTCAAACCCTATAAAAGACTAGTTTCAAACCATTTATACATCCATGAAAGTAAAAACAATCCTCATAAGTAGTATTACAATAAGCCTTATCGCTCTTTTTTTCATCTTTTCGACCCACACCGATAGCCAACCACAGAAACCATATTACGAACAATACAAAACAGATTATCGAATTTTCAGCCCCCCTATTCCAGAGCAGATAGATTTTTGCGGTGAATCAGCGCCACTTAATGTTTTTTATGCTCATGAGCAATTTGAGTCCGAAATCTTAATCAATACCTTTAGGCATTCCAATACTTTACTATATTTAAAACGGGCACATCGTTGGTTTCCTGTCATCGAAAAGATTCTCGCCGAAGAAGGGATTCCTGATGATTTTAAATATCTTGCGGTAATCGAAAGCGGATTAGACCAATTGGTTTCATCGGCCGGAGCAGCAGGTTTTTGGCAATTTATGGGACAAACAGGCAAAGGTTACGGACTCGAAATCAGCGAAGAAATTGACGAACGATACCATATCGAAAAATCCACCCGCGCCGCATGTAAATATTTGAAAGATGCCTACAAAGTATTTGGAAACTGGACCTTAGCGGCCGCTTCCTACAATATGGGAATGGGCGGTGTATCGAGGCAATTAGCAAATCAGCAAGTCCAAAATTTTTATGACCTTTCCCTCAATACTGAAACAGCTCGCTATGTTTATCGCTTATTAGCTATCAAAGCTATTTTTATTGAGCCCTCCAAATATGGATTTCAACTCCGAGAAATTGACCTATATCCACTTTTAGAAACTTATTCTGTTGATGTGGATTCCTCGAGCATCAACTGGGTGGATTTCGCTATCCAAAACGGAATCAACTATAAGACCTTGAAGACTTTGAATCCATGGATTCGCAAAACTAGCCTTAACAATCCGAAAAGGAAAATATATCAGGTAAAAATGCCTGACAAAAGTCTATTCGACTATCCCTCAATGAAGGCTAAACTAAGCGAGGAATTTGGGGTGTTTGGAGACAAAAAATAGCAAGACGAGGTATGAAGGAGGTCGAATTTCTGAAAATTGAAGGTGCCAGAGCCCATAATTTAAAAAATGTGAGTTTAATAATTCCGCGAGACCAATTAGTGGTTTTTACCGGACTTAGCGGCAGTGGGAAATCAAGTTTAGCCTTTGACACGATCTATGCCGAAGGGCAAAGGCGCTATATGGAAACTTTCTCAGCCTATGCCCGCCAGTTTTTGGGCAACCTCGAGCGACCTGATGTTGACCGCATTGAAGGCCTCAGTCCTGTTATTGCCATCGAACAAAAAACAACCAATAAAAACCCTCGCTCAACCGTGGGAACCATTACCGAAGTCTATGATTTCTTGCGCCTGCTTTATGCTCGGGTAGCTGATGCCTACTCCTACAACACAGGAAAAAAAATGGTTCAATATACTGACAAACAGATTATTGAACAGATCATTAACGACTTCGCAGATCAGAAATTAATGCTGCTAGCCCCAATGGTAAAAGGCAGAAAAGGTCATTATCGAGAACTTTTTGAGCAGCTACGCAAGCAAGGTTATAGCAAAGTGCGCATCGACGGAGAAGTGGAAGAAATAAGTTTCGGCATGAAACTCGACCGCTACAAAGTCCATGATATTGAATTGGTGGTAGATCGAATAAAAATAAATGAGGATATCGAAACCCGCCTTAGCAAATCGATTGAACAAGCCATGACTATTACTAAAGGATTGGTTATGGTTATTAATATAGACACCAACGAAGTTCGCCATTACAGTCGCAATTTGATGTGTGTAGATACTGGTATTGCTTATGATAATCCTGAACCCAACAGCTTTTCGTTTAATTCGCCTTATGGTGCCTGTCACAAATGCAATGGACTAGGGATTATAACCGAAGTAGATACCGAAAAAATTATGCCCGATAAGAATCAGAGCATCCGTTCAGGCGGCATTTTACCTTTAGGTGCCTATAAGAAAAATTGGATTTTTCAGCAACTAGAAGCCATCAGTCATAAAATGGGATTTGACCTTGATACGCCTTTGAAAGATATTCCCGACGAAGGAATGGACGTTATCTTCTATGGCTCTCAAGATACTATCGAAATTAAAAATGAATATTTGGGAATAACAAATACCTATAAACTTAATTTTGAAGGAATTATAAACTTTGTAATGAATCAAAGCGAAGAGGATTCAAGTCAAAGTATTAAAAAATGGGTGGAGAAATTCACCAATCACATCACCTGCCCTGTATGCCATGGTGCAAGGCTAAAAAAGGAATCTTTACATTTCAAGATTAACGACAAAACGATTAGTGAGCTCGCAGAAATGGATTTAGTGACCCTATCGGAATGGATTGACCTTATCAAAGACCAATTAGACGCCCGAAAAAAACAGGTGGCTCATGAAATTCTACGCGAAATAAAAACCCGAATCGGCTTTCTTCTCAATATCGGTATCGATTATTTGAGCTTGAACCGACAAGCCAAGAGTTTATCAGGAGGAGAATCGCAACGCATTCGCTTGGCTACTCAAATTGGTTCGCAGTTGACTGGAGTACTTTATATTTTGGATGAACCCAGTATTGGTCTGCATCAGCGCGATAATAAAAGACTCATTCAATCCTTGCGATCGCTGCGTGATATTGGCAATAGCGTTATTGTGGTTGAACATGACGAAGAGATGATTCGCTCAGCCGATTACATTGTGGATATCGGCCCCGAAGCCGGAAAACATGGTGGCGAAATTGTTGCCCGCGGAAGCATAAACGATATTCTACAATCTAATTCATTGACTGCCCAATACCTCAATGGGAGTAAAAAAATTAGTATCCCCAAAAAACTCAGAAAAGGCAATGGACAATTTATTTTGCTAAAAGGAGCAAAAGGGCATAATCTAAAAGAGGTAGACCTCGAAATACCACTAGGAACTTTTATCTGTATCACTGGAGTCAGTGGTAGCGGTAAATCCAGCCTTATCAACGAAACTTTATACCCAATTCTAAGTAAATATTTCTATCAGTCTGAAAAAGAACCACTTCCATACCATAGTATTGAAGGAATAAACCATATCGATAAAGTAATCGAGATAGACCAAAGTCCAATTGGACGCACGCCACGTTCCAATCCAGCCACTTATACCAGCGTCTTTACCGATATCCGAAATCTTTTTGCTGTTATTCCCGAATCGAAAATAAGAGGCTATAAATCAGGCCGTTTCTCCTTTAATGTCAAAGGCGGTCGATGCGAAACCTGCAAAGGAGCTGGCTTGAAGTTAATAGAGATGAATTTTTTACCTGATGTGTACGTTAATTGTGACGAATGTTTCGGCAAGCGATACAATCGCGAAACCTTAGAGGTTCGTTTCAAAGGAAAATCTATTAACGATGTTTTGGAATTGACTATCAACCAAGCCGTTGTGTTTTTTGAGAATCATCCTCATATCCTTAACCGTATCAAAACTTTACAAGATGTTGGACTCGGTTATATCACGCTCGGACAAGCTAGTACAACCCTTTCGGGCGGTGAAGCACAGCGGGTAAAACTAGCCACCGAACTATCTAAAAAAGATACTGGTAAAACGCTTTATATTTTAGATGAACCCACCACTGGATTACATTTTGAAGATGTAGCAGTGCTTTTGCGAGTGCTCAACCGTTTGGCCGACAAAGGAAACACCATTATCGTAATTGAGCACAATTTGGATGTTATCAAAATGGCTGACTACCTTATCGACATAGGCCCAGATGGCGGAAAAGAAGGCGGAAGAATAATCAATAAAGGCACACCACAAGAGGTGATTAAAGCAGGCCTAGGTTATACCGCGGAATTCCTCAAAGAAATTTATCATTCTTAATGCTGATTTTGATATACCTTGCCGTTTGACTAATCTTAAAACATAAAGATCGTATTATGAACTACGAGAAAACAACTTTGAAATAAGATTCGCCTTACGTTTTATTAACCGATATACCAAAAATAAAGGGCATTACTAAACCCAAATAATTATCTCTATATTATTGAAATTAAGATAATACTGAAGCATAGATATAAATTCACTCTGCACTAATTTTTCCAAAATAATACTTTAGCGGCTAATTAAAATACGCTTATCCAAAGGTAAAAACCTTTATTTTTGCGGCGTTCATAAACCATTAAAACAAACAATACATGTCAGGAAACAGAACTTATACGATGATAAAGCCAACCGCAATGCGCAAAGGTTATATGGCTGCTATCATGAATAAAATTGCCGAAGGTGGATTTAAGATTATCGCCGCAAAAATGACTTATCTTAGTAAAGCAGAGGCTGAGGCCTTCTATGCAATTCACAAAGGACGTCCATTTTTCGAGGACTTGACAACTTTCATGTCATCAGGCCCAATCATGGCAATGGTAATCGAAAAAGAGAATGCCGTAGAAGCCTACCGCAACTATATTGGCGCTACCAATCCAGCCGAGGCTGCCGAAGGAACTATTCGCAAACTCTATGGAACTAACATTGGCGAAAATGCCGTTCATGGTTCGGATAGTGATGAGAACGCAAGCATAGAAGCTAGCTTTTTCTTTAGCGGTCGTGAGATCTTCTAAAGGTTTTATACCAAGAAAGAAAAGAGGAATCTATTTTCCTCTTTTTTTTGCCTAAAAAAAGACCAAAAAAATAACCTATCAGCAAATGCAAATAGGTTATTAATGAATAAGTTAAGTACAGAATTATAATCCCATTCTACCGAGGTAGAAATCTATCTTAGGTTCGCGACCTCTGAATTGAAGCCACATTTGTTCTACGTCCTCGGTACCTCCTTTAGAGAGGATGTTTTTCCGGAAAGAATTAGCAGTTGCCTTATCAAATAAGGAAGTTTCTGTAAAAGCGCCATAGGCATCTGCATCAAGCACCGCTGTCCATAAATAGCTATAATAGCTAGCAGCATACCCACCGCCAAAAATATGATTGTAATAAGGGCTTCGATAACGCACCACGATTTCATCGATTAGACCAACCCGTTTCATTTCATCTTTTTCAAAAACATTAACATCGCCAGTAAATGGTAGGTCGAGTTGATGCCAAGCCATATCTAAGGCTGCCGCCGCTACAAATTCTGATACAGTAAAGCCATTATTGAAAGTAGAAGCCTTTTGCAATTTAGCAATTAATGCATCTGGCATAGGTTCGCCCGTTTGATAATGTTTAGCATACGACTTTAGAACTTTAGGTTCAAGCGCCCAGTTTTCCATAATTTGTGAAGGCAATTCTACAAAATCGTTAGAAACAGAAGTTCCTGATAAACTTTCGTATTGGCATTCACTCAGTATACCATGCAATCCATGACCAAATTCATGAAATAAGGTAGTCACTTCATCCAAATTAAGGAGTGAAGGCGTGTTTGCTGTGGCAGGGGTAAAATTACAAGTCAGGGAAATTATCGGAATAACATTTTTACCATTTTTGTCGGTGTATTGATTGCGGTAGGCTGTCATCCAAGCGCCAGAACGCTTGCTTTGGCGAGGGAAATAATCCATATAAAGGATGGCGATTAAGCGATCACCGTCACTTACTTCATAAGCCACTGCTTGCTCATCCATCACCGGAAGTTCTTTATTTTCTTTGAAATTCAAATTATACAATAGATGGGCAACCTCAAACATTCCTTTTCTGACATTATCCAGCATAAAGTAAGGGCTCAGATCCTCTTCACTGAGATTATATTTTTCTTTTCTTAATTTTTCAGCATAATACCACCAATCCCAAGCTTCGATTTTAATCTTATCACCCATTTGAAGGGCTAATTTTTGAAGCTCGTCGCGCTCAGTACTAGCGCGCAAGTTAGCCCGAGTAAGCACATTGGTAATCAAATCATAAGCCCGTTCAGGTGTTTTGGCCATGCTCTCTTGTAGCGCAAATTTGGCGTAATTGCTAAAGCCAAGGAGTTTAGCTTTTTCCAATCTATAATTTACAATCTGCTTCACTAAGTCCTTATTATCTAAGCTGTCGCCATTATTTCCAAGCATGGTATAGGCTGTAAATAATTCTTGACGCAGTTTACGATTGTCGGCATAAGTAATAAAAGGAATTAAGGAAGATTTATGGAGTGTAAAAACCCATTTCCCATTCTGACCATTTTTACTAGCCGTTTCAGCAGCAGCTGTAACAACTGGGGCAGGTAATCCGGCTAAATCTGCATGATTGTCAATCACAAGTTTATAATTATTGGTAGCTTTGAGTACATTAGATCCAAATTTCAATGATAGCAAGCCTAATTCCTTATTAATAATTTTCAGTCGACTTTTATCCGCTGCATTCAAATTGGCACCACCACGGGCGAAGCTTCTAAAAGTCTTTTCGAGCAAAGTCTTCTGCTCGTTTGTCATATTTGCCTCTGGCTTATCATGCACTGCTTTAATTTTTTGAAAAAGCGCCTCGTTCATCAAAATTTCATCATTGAGCGTGCTTAACAATGGTGTAATTTCCTCCGCTAAAGCTTCCATTTCCTCATTGGTATTGGAGGATAGTAAATTCTGAAAAACATAATCTATTTTATCCAACAACATACCACTTCGCTCAAGCGCTTCAATGGTATTTGCAAAATTAGGTTTCTCGGCGTTTAGAATAATGGCTTCAATTTCATCTTTTTTAAGTTGAATAGCATATTCATAAGCCGGTTTGTAATCAGCAATGGTGATTTTATCAAAGGGAGGAACTCCAAAAGGAGTCGAAAACTCCTTTACCAAAATATTGTCTAAAATTGGCATATCTACTTCTTTTTTAACAGATTTACAGGCAAAAACAGTTGCTAAAACCAAGAGGATGAGTACTAGTGGAATGTTTTTCATGAGTGTGGGGTGGTTAATGAAATAAAAAAGGTGCGCCAAAAGACACACCTAAAAATATATAAATTCTTCTAGTTAACGCTCGCACTTGAGGTAGGCATTTTACGATCTACCTTTTTCAATAGTCCTTGTAGCACTTGTCCTGGTCCTACCTCGATATATTCTGTCATACCGTTGGCAATCATATTTTTCATAGTTTGCGTCCAACGAACAGGCGAAGTAAGTTGGGCAATCAAATTCTCTTTAATAATTTCGGCATTTGTAACTGCCTGACCGATAACATTTTGATAAATTGGACAAATAGGATTTAGAAATTTAGTTTTATTGATTGCTGCGGCCAATTCTTGACGAGCAGAATCCATCAATGGAGAATGAAAGGCACCACCAACGCTCAATTTCATAGCACGTTTTGCGCCGGCCTTTTCTAATTGTTCAATGGCCAAATCAATTCCTCTAACACTTCCTGAAATGACTAATTGACCAGGACAGTTGTAGTTAGCGGCAACCACCACTTCACCTTTAATATTATTGACTACTTTTTCCACTATTTCGTCGTCGAGGCCAACAATGGCAGCCATGGTTGAAGGTTGTAATTCGCAAGCTTTTTGCATGGCTAGTGCTCTTTTTGAAACAAGCTTCAATCCATCTTCAAAGGATAAAGCTTTGGCTGCTACCAAGGCCGAAAACTCGCCTAATGAATGACCAGCAACCATATCGGGCTTAAATTCCTCACCCAGCAAATACGCTAAAATAACACTATGGAGGAAAATGGCGGGTTGAGTAACTTTAGTTTGTTTGAGATCCTCATCGGTTCCATTAAACATTAAGTCCGTTATTTTGAAGCCCAAAATTTTGTTGGCTTTTTCAAATAATTCCCTTGCTTCAGCTGACGCCTCATACAAATCCTTTCCCATTCCTACAAATTGAGCCCCTTGCCCAGGAAATACGTATGCCTTCATGAAATAAATATTTGGTGAAATAAATAGAATTTTACATTGTGAAAGTTTATTTTCTGTCTCCTAGAAAACGAAGCAAAAATAAGAATAAGTTTATAAAATCTAAGTATAAACTCAAGGCTCCCATAATAGTTAATTTATTCATCTCAGCACCCTGATACTCAATACCTGCGCCTATTCTTTTAAGCTTTTGAACATCATAAGCAGTCAATCCAGTGAATACTAATACCCCAATAAAGCTGATAAAATAGTCAAGGGTAGCGCTATTCATAAAAAAGTTGACCAAAGAAGCCACCACAATACCGATTAAAAACATATATAGTATGGAACCAAATTTTGTTAAATCAGTTTTGGTGGTATAACCCACAATGGCCATTAATCCAAACATTAATGAAGCTACTAAAAAGGTCTTAAAAATAGAAGCCGCCGTATAAATAAGTAAGATAAAGCTTAAACTCATTCCCATCAGTATTGCATATATTGCAAATACAATCACTAAAGCTTGATATGAAAGCCTATTAAATCCCAATCCCATAAGCAAAACTAGGCCAATAGGCGCTAGAGTAACTACCCAACCCAAGGTGGTAATGCCAGTTTCACTAATTAACAAACTGATTAATTCAGCGTCAGTGCCAAATAAATATGCAGTTAAGGCCGTTATTCCAAGGGCGATACCCATCCATGAGAAAACATTCGACATGAAATTTCTGGCAATAGAACCTTGATAATCCCGCAAACGGGTTGTTTCATAAGATTGATTAAAGATGCTCATAACATTTAGGAGATTAGATTAAAATCAAATTTGAAGCGCAAATTTAGTAATTTTAAAACTTGAATATTAGCGGATTTGTTAATGTTTATAAAATTGCCTTTTTCCAATCCTAAGCGCTGAATAGCAAGGTTTTTCAATTTAAGGTAAGCGATTCTTTTACTATCCAGCATTTTGAATGATTTAAAAAAACTGGATTCAACAAAATTGATACCTTTGCGATTGGCAATAATTAAGCTCCATGTATAGATTGATATTTTCATTGTTTTGTCTTTTTCTTGTTCAATTTTCAGTTGAACAAGAGATCATGCCATTTACAGAAGATTACAATAAGCAAGATTATAAGGGAGATAACTAAATTTGGAATTTAGTTCAGGGCAAAGACCATGCATTGTATTTTGCCAACAATCGATATTTTTTAAGATACAATGGAGTGAGATGGGAGAAATACATGCTTCCGAACAAGACCATCATTCGCAGTGTATTTGCCAAAGGCGACAGAATTTATACCGGTAGTTTAACGGCGTTTGGCTACTGGTTTCGCCATGAAGGTACCATGAAGTACAGAAGTCTAGTCCCTAATCCAAGCTGTTTTGGCGAAAATTCAAGTAGCGAAGAAATTTGGAAGATTTTTGAATATAAAAAACCACTATTGTCCGTTAAAAATTATATTTAGTCCATTTCAGCAATTTAGTAGTTTTTTTATCGGACAACACTGATAAAAAACAGATTTACTTTCAAAGTTTCAATGAATTGTATCGTTTGGAGGGTACAAAAATCGAAAAGATAGTTTTACCGAGTCAGATTTCGTATTGCTTTGCTGTTGGCGAAAACCTTTTTGCTGCTAGTATTACTAATGGTACTATAGTTTCGCACCACTATCAAGCTGTCGATTTATAGATGTTTATCATATTTTGGATGTTTTTGATGAACTGAGGGTCATCGGCGTAATCAATTAGTTTAGAGATGGTATCGTCAAGATCGAAGTCTGATATTAAGAAATCCAAAACCGCCAATATTTCTACGATAGCCATCAAAATCCTTTCGTTCAACTTGTGCTCTATATATTCCTGCTTCATATCCTTGAAAAGGCCATTTAGTGTTTCGTACGCCTGCTGGCCGAACTTCAAGCTGATGAGCAGGTATTGAATCATGGTTATGGTAGTTTGAGCAATTTGCACATCAAAATTTGTTGATTGGTTTTTTTCGAGACCCGGTAACTGTTTGGCTTCCTTAAAGAATACCTCAATTGTCCATCTGGTGTGGTAAATCTCAATCATACGCACGAATCCAAGGCTCGTGTTCGTGGACAAAATGGTGTGCCAGGCGCCATTCCTACCTCTTTTTGTGATGAATATCTTAACATCAACCCCATCTATCTTGCCGATGAAATCATGGTAATAAAATTTGTGTTTTCGTGAGCGCTTGAGTTTTGTTTTGATGCTCCTTAGTTGTTTTATGGTAAATTCCTTGTTGTCCATCTCGACTTTGCTGTTGTATTTATACATGCCTATGATATGAACATTTTTGTTGATACTCAAAAATTTAGAGATGAGTTCCATGGTGGTAAACCAACTGTCTATCAATATGTAATCAACATGTATTCTGCGTTGATTAACACGCTTGAACATCTGGATGACCATGTCGCTCTTCTTCATGTTCAACTCCGGGAAACGTTTTGCCGCTGGCAACAGATTGTCCCGCTTGTGTTTCTTTTGATTTCTCGATTCCTTAGATGTCAGGCCATATTTGCCAACCTTGCGTTTCTTGCTTTCTCTATGAAAACTAAAATCTACCGGAATAAAAATACTCCCATTCCAATAACCCGCAACAAGCATTTAACATCGTCCTTGGGCCGGGGGAAGTTTGGATCAAGCGACAGGTAATTTTTAACGAAAAGGTATAGGATGTTGCGCCAGTTTAATTTCTGGTTGCCCAGCGCACGATAATAAACGTCTTTTTTTCCGCTTGTTTTGGGCGATAGTTTATCGTGGTAAATAGAATGAATGCTCGTGACCATCGTGAAGGGCAGGATAACAAAAGATTGAAGATTTCCCAAAAAGGAACGCCCGATGATTTTACTGACTTAAATATTTTTGATGCCTTGCTTATGTGAAAAATTTTCAACTGGGTTTCTAAAAATGATGGCAGCACCCAGTGGTCTTAAAAAAATATTTTTATCTCTTGTACTTTTGATATATCTTTGTCTTGTAGCATAATTGTATTTTCCGTTTGTGGTAAAACCAAAAATACTAAAAATCAGGCTAATAGCCTGATTTTTATGCTACTTTTTAACATTTTTTCTTATCAATTTATCAATATTTAGTGGGTGCGAAACTTTAGTTAA
>DYSI01000055.1 GCA_020718275.1 Draconibacterium orientale | reverse complement strand
AAACTTAAAAACTTGTGGGAGAGCTTTTTGCTCTCCTACTTTTATATGAAACGTATAATTATCTATATCAAGACTACTAAATTGTGATTTCTTTTTCGTTAAATTCAATCCCAAATTCTTTTAGTTCATCAAGAATAGGTTCATAAATTTCTTTAGTCACAGGCACTTGTATTCCAGTGAGCACGAGTTGCTCCAGTGCTACCATCTTAGTGGCAATGGCTAATGGTATTCCCACGGTAATGGCCATGGCCGTGGTTTCTTTGGATTCGCCAAAAACCACTAATGAGGAAGTTATTTGCTTCATTTGGTGATTCGCATCTGTAAAATCAAAACGGTGCTGCATGGCAATCATATCTTTATCTCCTTCATCGAGCTGCCATTTTCGTTCTAAAATAGATTGTAGAATCTGAGCGGGGCTTGCCTTTTCTATGGTAATTGGGGTTTCTGCAAACAAATCTAGCCATGTTAATTTTTCCATGACTGTTTCGTCAATTATATTTGGCAACAAGGCTTGGAGTTTAGATTCTACAGACTGATCTTTGGAATAGGGCAGAAAAGTATTAATAAATTGACGATTAGTCATTTCGGATGAATTCTCCATAATGTAGGTATCGTCGGTGGCGCCTAATTGCACAAAAACATCCCATGCTTTTGCAAATCCTACTCGGCGCAAAGTGCCGCGAAGTAGGGTAGGTATTGTGTCTAGTTTGTAGGTTTGGCGATATTTTAACGAATCTCGGTTCGGATAAATTTCAAATTCTCCAACTCCATCAATGCTAGTTTGCATAGTATTTTTGAAAAGTCGATGATAGGGAATGTATTTATAGAGTCCGTTCTCAATATATTTCGAAGGCCCTTGACCCGCTAAAACTACGTTTCGAGGATTCCATGTAAATTTATAATTCCAAGGATTGTTATCATAAGCCGGCGCAATAAGGCCACCTGTTGAAGAATAGAAAGCCGTTATTTCGGAACCCTCTGCATGCAAACGATCAATGATTCGCATCGCCGACATATGGTCAATTCCTGGGTCAACGCCTAATTCCATAAAAATTCCAATTCCCGCCGATTTGGCTTGATCCTCCAACGCTTTTATTTCGGGAGAGACATAAGATGCGGTCAGCATTGATTTAGCAAATTTAACACAGCTCGCGGCTATTTGGTAATGAAACATCGCTGGCAACATTGACACAATAAGATCGTTTTCACTCACCACCGAGTCAACTTGGGCTTGGTTTTTTACATCAAATTGGATGGCTTTTCCTTTTGCATGTCCATTGATTTTCTGTTGTGCAAGCGCTAAATTATAATCGCCTAATACAATTTGCCAATCATAAATCACTGCTCTTTCCAGTAGGTAATTTATTAAACTTGTTGAAGAAAGTCCTGCTCCTAAGATGGCTATTTTTTTGGTCATAATGTTAAATACTTATTTGCAATTGGTTTTCTTTTATCCTAGTCTGAAAGTAAAAATTCAACTTAATCAATACTTTACGCAGACCATAACTGATATACGAAAGTACTTCCTTCAATAATATCAAATTGATAAATTAGTTACAAATTTAACAGAATTAACTCGACAAAAAATCAAGCTTGTGGTTTGTAAATTTTAAATTACAAGGAGTAGTTTATTTTAGCAGCTTATTGAAATAGGTAATTTTTTTCTGAAAGATAGCCTTGTTTTCTCCACTGATAGGAATGGCTGGAGTCGATTTCATGGTAAGTGGGTCTATGGCTTTGCCATTCTGATACACCCGAAAATCAAGATGAGGACCAGTTGCTAGTCCTGTGGAACCTACATATCCAATTACACTTCCCTGTTTTACCCGATCACCTATCCTCAAGCCACTTGTAAAGCGCGATAAATGAGCATAACCTGTTGAATAAGTGTCATTATGCTTTATTTCAATGCGATTGCCATATCCGCCTTTTCGTCCGATAAAGGTAACTTTGCCGTCGCCAATTGTTTGGATTGGCGTACCAGTGGGCGCTGCATAGTCAACCCCATGATGTGGTCTTCTGATTTTTAATACTGGATGTAAACGGCTATTGCTGAAAGTTGAACTTATTCTGCCAAATTTAATGGGTGCTTTCAAAAAGGCTCTTCTTAAACTTTCGCCTTTCTCATCGAAATAATAGTTTTCGTTATCTTGAGTAAATAGATAAGCTTGTTTAACCTCGCTTTTATGGTTGAAACGGCAAGCAAGAATTTTTCCTGAACCAATTTCGGTGCTGTCAATAAATTTTTGCTCATATAAAAATTGAAATTGATCATCGACTTGCAAATCGTAAAAATCAATGGTCCATGCAAAAATATCAGCAAGTTGAACCGCAAGATTTGGATTAACCCCATTTTTGCTTAAACTCATCCACAGCGACGACTCAATTTTTCCTCGAACTACGATAGTGTCGGTTCTAACTGGTAATGAATGTTTGCTTACCTGCACACTATCACGTAAATCAAAGCGGATATAATCTATTTCATCAATTTGATAAAATAGATAATCAATATGTTTGGTGCTGTCTTTCTTCACAAATAAAGAGTAAGGATTACCAGCTCGCATCGAAGAGAAATCAAAAATACTATCCGAGGCCTCTACAATGGCTTGAATTGTCAAAGGCGATAAGTTGTGATTGCTCATCAACACCGAGAAAGTCATGTTTTTAGGTATTTTTGATTCAATTACCTCATAAATTCCTCCTTCAATTCCATACCTTTTTTCGGCATTGGTGATTGGTATAGTATCTTTTTGCGCTATAATCACTTTCTTTTTCGAAGATGGATTACAGGAGGTAACTAGGAAAAATAAAGGGATAAATCCAATTAAAATCGCGGATAAGTTGAATGGTAATTTCTTAATATTCATGCTGTAATGTTTTGTTTTTCAGTTTTATATGCTTCAGTGGTGTTTGCAAAGCTTGTGTGTTGGGTCAAAATTAAAAATAGGTTTATCACTTATGTAAAAAACATAAATTTACATGTTTGTATAACGCTGTAATGTTGAGAGTATTTCGGGCTAAAGATAAATTTATTCGGCCATAAATAACTAAGGCTTGGCAAAAATAATAAATCATCGGTTTTATTTATCAATTGTAGAAGGATTATTGTAATAATTTTGTCGGTATTAAAGCCATCTAAAACTAACCATTTTTATGGGTGCGCAATAATCAATATTTAATTACAATCATTATTCAAACTTAAACTAGAATATTCAATGAAACTTACAGCGAATACAGTAGCAACCATTACTTTTACCTTGCGAATGGGGAGTTACGAAGGAGAGATAATCGAAAAAGTGCGAGACACTGATCCTCTTGAATTTGTTTTTGGAACCAAAACCATGCTCCAATCTTTTGAAGATAGATTAGAAGGATTAACGCAAGGGGCGAGTTTTGCCTTTGTAATTCCAAAGGAGGAGGCTTATGGTGAATATCAAAGCGATTTGCAAGTTGATTTTAAAAAGGAATTTTTAATGGAGCAAATGGGTGATCCTGAGATTATTGAAGAAGAGTTGCAGCTCGATAACTTTATCCCTATGCTTGATCCAGATGGTAATACGCTCAACGGTAGAATTACCTATTTGGATGAAGAGAAGGTGCGCATTGACTTTAATCACCCGCTCGCTGACATGGATTTATATTTTACTGGAAGCATTTTAAAATTACGTCCAGCTAGTGCGGCCGAAATCCATGACGGCAAAGTGCTCAACTCCACCAAATGGGAAGATGCGAACCCTGACGATCCTAATCCTTGTACTATTTAACCGATTTTTATTTCTTGTCCCAGCTTAGTGGTACGGTGAGTTAATTGGCCATGTGCTAAAAAGCAGCAGATGAAGCTTATTTAGAATTATTATTTATTACAAAACTGCGCGTGTAGTTTCAAAAAAGATAATAGATTTACGCATTAAAATACTGAATTAGGCACAATACTGAAATCAATTATTAATTAATATATTTTGTTATGAGTCAAAATATTACACCGGAAGTTACTTCCCGTAGAAATTTTTTGAAGAAGTTTGGAATTACCGTTGGTGCTGCTGGCGCGGTTACTAGCTTGGGCTTGCTGAGTGCTTGCGTAAACGACGACGACGAAATGGTTTCCTTACTAACTACTGATGGACAGACCGTTCAAGTCAAAAAATCACAATTAAAAGTCAATCTTGTGGAAATGCAAGAGCGGGGACGCGAAGGTATTCCCGGTAAAAAATATGTAATGGTAATTGATTTGGCAAAATGCCTCAATGCCCGTTTATGCATGGCAGCCTGTCAAGGAGCTCATCATTTGAAACCTGAACAGCATCATATCAATGTGTTACAGATGCAAAATGCTGAAGGTACTGGTTTTTACTACCAACCAAAACCATGTATGCATTGCGATAATCCTCCTTGTACAAAAGTTTGTCCTGTGGATGCGACCTTTAAACGGCAAGATGGTATCGTGCTGATTGATAACGAGCGTTGTATCGGTTGTCGCTTTTGCATTGCTGCTTGTCCATATTCTGCTCGCGTTTTTAACTGGTCCGAACCCAAATATGTGGAAGGTGATGAAAACAGAGTTTATGATATTGAGCTAAATGTGCCTCAAAAGAAAGGAACCATTTCGAAATGCTTATTTAGTGCTGATCAATTACGGGTTGGAAAATTACCATACTGTGTTTCTGCTTGTCCCAATGGTACTTATTGGTTTGGCGATGCTAATGAAGATGCCGTTACAAATGGAACTAGCAAAGAAACCGTTCGCTTGAGTACACTCTTACACGAAAATGCGGCCTATACTTTAATGCCAGAATTGGGTACTAAGCCACGGGTTTACTATTTACCTCCTAAAGACCGCTTGTTCGATTATCAAAATACAGAGAAGAATTATCTTGGTGAGGAAGAACATGGTCATCATGCCTAATCATTTTTTGCAATAAGATTATCATATTAAAACGAAAATTATGTCTGAAATTAAAAGTCAAGAAGAACAAAAGGTAATTTTTGAGAAAATACGCAAAGATATATTGCGTCCGGTTATGTCCATATCTTATGGCTATAAGTTATGGGTTGGTATTTTACTTACTATCATTGCGGTAGCTGTCTGGGCATATTACTATCAACTCAGAGATGGACTGATGGTCACTGCCATGCGTGATTATGTGAGTTGGGGAATGTACATCGCTACATTCGTATTTTTTGTAGCTACAGCGCTGGTGGGCATGTTAATATCTGCCGTGGTTGGCCTGCTCGGTAAAAAATGGATTATCCCAATTTCGCGTATTGCTGAAATGATAGCCCTCGCTTTTGTAATGATGGCTGGGATTATTATTGTGGTTGATATGGGACGCCCCGACCGATTGCTGAATGTGTTCATTCACGGACGTTTCCAATCACCAATTTTTTGGGATATTACCGTGGTAACCACCTATGTTACCATTAGTATGCTACTCTTATTTTTACCTTTATTACCCGATTTAGGGATAATGCGTAATCATTTGAAGAAGGATATACCTGCCTGGCAATGGAATATTTATAATATTTTATCACTCGGTTGGGTAGGAACTCCCAATCAATATAAAATTCTTCATCGCACCATTCGAGTATTATTGGTTTTGATTATTCCAGTGGCTTTAGCTATTCACACCGTTACTTCTTGGCTTTCTGCTGCCACGCTACGCGCTGGCTGGGATAGCACTATCTTTGGGCCTTATTATGTTAGTGGAGCTTTTGTGGCCGGATCTGGAGCCGTGTTGATTGCCATGTATTTTATCCGCAAAGCCTACAAACTCGAAGAGTATATTACCGACGAAAGTTTTAATATGATGGGGAAATTATTAGTCTTAGTTTCCTTAGTTTATCTCTATTTCAACCTAAATGAGTTTTTAGTGCCCGGTTACAAAATGAAAACAGCTGATGCGGTTCATCTTCATACCTTATTTGTTGGTAAATATGCCTTCATGTTTTGGGCTACTCAGATCGGTGGATTGTTTTTACCAATCTTCTTGAGCTTATTCCGTAAAATGAGAAAACCTTTTCCGATGATGCTTATTGGTATTGCAGTTGTGCTAGGGGCTTGGTTTAAACGTTTCATTATTATTATTCCTACCTTAATCCATGCTCATTTACCCATTCAAAATGTGCCTCAGGAATTTCATGAATATAACCCAACCGGTATTGAAATTACCATTACCATTGGAGTCATTGCGATTTCCGTATTGATTTTTACCATTCTTGTTAAATTGTTTCCGGTGATTCCTATCTGGGAAACTGCGCACGAAAAAGGAGTTGATATTGAAAAGAATTTGTAACTATAAAAATTCATATACCATGCATACGATATATAAATTAGTAATTTATTCGAGCATTAGCCTTCTATGGGTTGGCAGTGTTCAGGCACAAAATTGGACCATTTCTGAAGAAGAAAGAGCTATGAAAATGACGGTGGAATACACCGAAGCTATTCAAACCGAAGGGAAAGCTATTTTCGAAAAATCATGCAAAATGTGTCATGGCGATTTAATTGTTAGCCCTGTCAACGATCGAGTGCTGCCAATTGCCCCTAATTTGGGCGCCACTTCCATCCAATCAGCTAATAGTGATGGTGAATTCTATGGTAAAATTTCAAATGGAAAAGGAGGAATGCCGCCCTTCAAGGCTGCTTTATCACCCGATGATTTATGGAAGGTAATCGCTTATCTGCGTACTAGTTATGCGGCTTATGTGCCACAAGGCGCTGCTGCTCCTAGTGAAGCGGTCGCTATTTTTGAAGGTACTATCAAAAGTCTAACTACCACCTTTGATACCGCCGCAAAACAGTTTGTGGTGCAGCTCAATGCAGTAGATCTAGCCGGAAACCCAACCTATGCTATGAATGTAAAAGTGGATTTGTTGTTCAAAACAAGTTTTGGATATCTGCCTGTTGCTAAAGGTGTTAAGTCAAATAGCAAAGGTCAAGTGCTGATCGCTGACCCTAATATTCAACCAGATAGCACTGGTCACATTATCGTTAAAGCTCAAACTGCTGATCTTGCTGTTTCTGAAGAGAAAGTAATAGCTTATGGTAGCCCATGGGTTTGGGATAGTCCTCTCAATCATAGGTCTTTGTGGGGGACAAGTGCCAATACCCCCATTTGGCTTTTAGCAACTTATCTCTCTGTTGTCTTGGGCGTGTGGATTACAATCTTCTGGGCTATTCTTCAGCTTTTTAGAATTTGGATGCTCCGTGAAAGGTAATTTTTATTGTTAAAAAATACTTAATTTTGGCGGGTGGATTTTTCTCTACCCGTTATTTTTTTATAAATAATCTGAATCAATGAGCGAAAAAATTGTTTGTATACATTGTGGAGAGGATTGTGGCAAAAATCCTATTGTATGGCAAGGAAAAAACTTCTGTTGCGAAGGTTGCAAGACAGTGTATCAATTGCTTAACGAGAATAAACTAAGCAACTATTACGATATGTACCAATCTCCAGGTATTAAAGTGGAGGTTCAAGACTTTGGTAAAAAATACGCCTATCTTGATAATGAAGAAATAAGTAAGCAATTAGTCTATTTTAAAGAAGGGATTTACTCAAAGGTGAAATTGTATATCCCTGATATTCACTGTAGTTCATGCATTTGGCTCCTCGAAAACTTATTTCAACTTAACAAAGCTATCACACAATCTTCTGTCAATTTTATAAAAAAGGAAGTGGATATTACCTTTAAAAACTCAGAAATAAGCCTTCGGCAAGTGGTTGAGTTATTAGCGTCCATCCATTATATCCCAATGATAAGCTTGGAAAGTATTACGGGGGAACGTAATAAAACCGAAAATAAAACCCTAATCATTAAAATTGGGATTGCTGGTTTTGTTTTTGGTAATACCATGCTGCTGAGTATGCCCGACTATATTCCAGGCGGGGAGCTCTTAGAGCAAAATTTTAGACACTTCTTTGGCTATTTGAATATGCTTTTAGCGCTGCCGGTCGTTTTATATTCCGCTTCTGATTATTTGTTTTCGGCATACAAGAACCTGCGGCATCGCATCATCAATATTGATTTACCTATTTCCATTGGAATTCTCACTATTTTTATGGAGAGTTCTTACGAAATCATCAGTTCCACTGGTACTGGATATATGGATAGCCTTGCTGGACTGGTTTTCTTTTTGCTAATAGGGAAATGGTATCAAAACAAAACTTATCAAGCGCTAAGTTTTGAGCGCGATTATAAATCCTATTTCCCAATTGCTGTTACCAAATATACCGCTGAGGGAGAGCTTATTATTCCCCTAAGTAAGATTAAAATCGGAGATCAAATTATTGTCCATAATCAGGAATTGATTCCTGCTGATGGAATCCTTATCAAGGGAGAGGCTAATATTAATTATAGCTTTGTAACCGGTGAGTCGAAACCTGTATTTAAGCGTTCGGGCGATGAGTTATATGCTGGAGGTAAACAAGTGGGCAGCACCATCTTGATGGAAGTGGTAAAGGAGGTAATGCAAAGCAAACTTACCCAGTTGTGGAATAATGATAATCGTGAAGAAAGCGGACATCATGACTTGACTGGTATAATTGATAAAATAAGCAAAAATTTCACCATCGCAATTGTGGCAATTGCAGCTTTATCTGCCTTGTATTGGTTGTTGGTAGACCCGTCGGTGGCACTGGCCGCTTTTACAAGCGTTTTGATTGTTGCTTGTCCATGCGCATTGGCGCTTAGTATTCCGTTTACTTACGGCAATATCATGCAAACCTTTGGCCGGCTTGGTTTTTATTTGAAGAAATCGGAGGTGGTTGAGGACCTCTCAAAAGTGGATACCGTGGTTTTTGACAAAACAGGAACGATTACTCATATTGATATGCAATCGGTTTCTTATGATGGTAAACCGCTGGATAATAGTCTCTTAGTTTTGATAAAAAGCTTAACCCGACAAAGTAAACATCCACTTAGCAAATCTATTTTCGATAGTATTGCTGCCGATCTTTGCGACAATATCGATGATTATATGGAAATTGCTTCTTCGGGTATTAAAGCTCGCTTTGGCGATGTAAAACTTAAAATGGGATCTGCCGAATTTGTTGGGTTTGTTGCTGAGGAAAAAAATATTCAATCGTCAGTGGTGTATTTATCTGTTAATGAGGAGGTTTTGGGGGTGTACTCCATCCAAAATAAATACCGCACTGGCATCAATGAATTGGTTAAACAACTAAATCGGAGTTACGAGTTACACATTATAAGTGGCGATAATGATGCTGAACGAAGCCGTCTTCTAGAAATATTCGGGCCGAATGTTCAAATGAGCTTTAATCAGAGTCCAATCGATAAGTTCAATTACGTAAAGCAACTAAATTCACTTGGCAAGAAAGTGCTGATGGTGGGCGATGGGCTCAATGATGCTGGTGCATTAAATCAAAGTTATGTTGGTATTAGCATTGCCGATGATGTTTTTAATTTCTCGCCTGCGAGTGACGCCATTCTTGAAGCGAAACAACTTAGCCGCTTGCCTCAGTTAATTCGTTTCTCGAAAAAAGGAATTAAGGTGGTTTACGCTAGTTTAGTGCTTTCTTTCTTATACAATGTGTTTGGACTATCGTATGCCGTCAGCGGTAATCTATCGCCGATCATTGCGGCTATCTTAATGCCTGTTTCCTCGGTTTCTGTAGTCGCTTTTGTAACAATTGCTACTAAGTATATGATGCGCAAAATTGACCAATAATGACTTTATTAGTGAATTTGTACTTTTCTAATTGCACCAGTGTTAGGGTAAAACTGCACTTTTACTTGTCGAGCTGGCAAGCTGGTAATAACGCCGAATTGGCTTATTAGAAAACTAGCTTCTGCCTTCAAGGTTTCGCCCTCTTTAATGGTAAATTTGGCGTATTCAGGAATCCGGTAAAAGAGACCGTCTTCACTTTGGTCTATCTCCTTTTGCTTTTCGATAAATTTTTCGAGTTGGGTAGTATTTCGTGCGCGGTCAATATGGATATATACCATTTCGCCTTGGCTATTATTCTCTTTTACTATTCCTTCGCTTTTCGAGAATTTGAAAAGGGGAATGCTGGCTGAATATACCTCTGATTCAGGAAGATAATAATATCGATATTGAAAAACTTCCGTTTGGGTAATACCCATAAAAAGTTGCATAATTTCTTCTTCCATGGCTGCTAATTGATCGCTCATATATTTCACGGTGGCATCAGAGTAAGCTACTTCTTGTGCACCGGTAATAATGTCGAGGCGTTGAACTTTTATCTTTGAAAGTAGATTGGCGGCCTCTTGCGCTTTTTGCTCTATCGTTTTCTCTACTAAACTTCGTTTGAGTAAGGTACGTTCTATCGTTGCCGTGTCGAAGGTTACTTCCTCAACGATCGTGTCAATTTTTTCTATTAAATTGGTTTCAGCAAAATACTTGAAGGTCTCGGAATAGTCAATGTCGTTCTTTTCCTTCTTTTCTTCTCGCTCCTTTTGTATTTGCTGGTCACTATTATCGTTTACATCTTGAATAAGACTTGCTTCGCTTAAACTCATCATCATTGCTTGTCCTTTCTTTGACCTGCACTTACTTAAATCGACAAAGTAATAATGGCTAGGATCGGGTTCTGCGTATGTGTTTATTTTGATGTCGTTCAACTCAAAGTTAGTTGAATTGGATTGGGGAGCATCTTTGATTCCCAAATATTTGGAAGCAAAGGCAGCATACGGACCACTAATTTTGGTTATCTGTTTAACATTGATGTCGATGGTCACCACATTTCTTGGCAATGAATAATAATAGCCTTCTTTCGACTCTATAGTAGTTGACTCATCTACATGTATTACTTGGTATTGCGAACAGGCACCTAGAAGGAATAAAGGTATTATTCTAAAATATATTGGGATACGCATTGTATGAATTTTTTAGACCACAAATCTAAACAATTTCTTTTATTGAGTGAGTTCTGCTGTATTTTATGGGTTAATTATATTTTGATGTGCTAATTATTTTATTAATTTTAATCCTTGTACCTTTAAGAATGTAACGCTCGGTAAAAAAACATAATTACGATCATATTGCATTCCGTTAGGAATGCATCCCATAT
>DYSI01000054.1 GCA_020718275.1 Draconibacterium orientale | reverse complement strand
AAATAGTTTATTATTTTACGTTGTCTCTCATTTATGGAAGTGAATTTGTGTTTGTCCCAAAAATGTGATTTGTCGAGTATAATTGCCAAATTATTTTCACTTGAATGCAATGCACTCTTGAAACAATCTAAAAACCACAACAAATAATTCGTAATATCGCTTGTTCCTTTTTGCGTTTTTTCAATTATTTCGTTGTAATGTTTATGATCTTTGAAAATTTGATTCGACATACTGTAAAATCTGATTCGACTACCATCACTACGTGCCAGAACCATATCCATAATTGCTCTTGCAAGTCGTCCGTTACCGTCGTCGAATGGGTGAATGGTTACAAACCAAAAATGGGATATTGCTGATTTCAACACTAAATCAATTTGATTATTTTGGTTTAACCAATCAAGAAAAATATTCATTTCATTAACAACACGTACGGCACTTGGAGCCTCAAAATGCACTTTTTCTCTTCCAAACGCACCAGAAACTACTTTCATTCCCATCGAACGATAACGTCCAACATCAATTTTCAAATGTCCACTGTAGCCGGATTGAAATAATGCATTGTGCCAACCAAAAAGTCGTTCTTCTGATAGTATTTTGTCGTAATTTTGAGTTGCATCCAATAGAACGTCAACCACTCCTTCAATATTTCGTGGTGTCGAAACATAGTTAGTTACTTCAATTCCTAATTTCCGTGCAATGGAAGAGCGTACAAGTTCAGGATTCAAAAATTCGCCTTCAATTCTTGACGTGTCAACAACATCTAAAATCAAAGATTCTAAAGTTGCACGTTCGATTAATTCGAAACCAAGTTTTTCCATGTGACCAAGCAATCTACCTTGTAAATGTCGAACTGCGGCTAATATTGGTAAAATTTTTCCGTTATCCCAAACAAAGTTGAACCAATTTTCTTTTTCGTGTATATACATAATCGTTTTCACTGCATAATCTGCGGTAAAAATAGTTTTTTTTCACCGCAAACGCAAATATTAAATCAATAAAGCATCAAAATTTTCAAACCACAATTTATTTTTTTACACCTGAGCCTAACGGCAGTTCGTTTAATGATACCGATGAGACTTTCAATATAGTCCAATTTCGGGAGATCTTTTTATTTTTTACATTAAGACCACATGCCTGCCTAACGCCAGAAAAGGGAATTATTCATAGAGATTCTATTTTTTAAGGTATTCATGAAGCCTTTGGCTTACGCATTACTTACATCATTACTGTTGGATATTTAATTTATCATGCTCATTTAGTTACTAATCAGTTCCAAAATTAGCAATAAAATTCAAAGCGCCAAAAACATTGCGTCCATTTTTCAATATGGTATCTGTAACTGAAGGCAGAATAGCAAAACGAGCTACTCCTTGTATTGAGCGAAATTGAGTTGAGACTTTCTGTTTTATTTTTACATTGCTAATTGCCCTTTCAGAGGCATTATTATCTGGTCGAATTTTCAATCCTTAGCACTCATAAACACCCCAAAATACAGAAGTTACGACCAATATTTAGAAGAAATATTCATAAAACTCAATTATCATTACATTTGCTACTGATTAGTAACAAAAAACTAAGCAAACTAAACAAAAGTCCCCAATCTTATTTATTCGATTGAGGACCTTAAACACAAACCTAAGCAATATATACAACTTTTTTCAAAGTAGTAATTATTTAACGCCCCTCAGCCACTTTAATACTAACCTTAGCGCGCTATAATTAAATCAAGGGTATGGCTACTAACTCTTTACCAAGTCTAATAAATTTCCATCAAAATCGAAAAGTTTGACTTCAAGGGGCATTTTACCAAGGGCATGCGTTGCACAACTCAAGCAAGGATCGTAGGCCCGAATTGAAACCTCCACCGCATTCATCATGGCTTCAGTAATTTCCTTTTGCCCATTCATCATTTTATTGGCAACAAAATTTACCGAACGATTCATCGGCTCATTATTATTGGTAGTAGAAACTATCAGATTAGCCATTTTAATCGTATCATCCTCATTAATAGCATAATGATGAAACAAAGTCCCGCGAGGCGCTTCAATTATCCCCACTCCTTCATTAGTTTTAACTCCTTTTGCGAGCAGTTCACCTTTTAAAAGATCTGGGTCATTGAGTAAATCTTTCATCATTTCGGCACAATGCAAAATTTCGATTAATCGAGCCCAATGCGTATGCATACACATATTATTAGGCTTGCCATTGGTATACGCTTTATAAATTTCAAATTCTTTTTGAGCCAAAGGAGTTGGAATGAAATCGCAAGTATTTAAACGGGCTAAAGGACCCACTCGATACCAACCTTTTTCTTTACCCAATGACTTGATGTAAGGGAATTTCATATAACTCCAACTCTTAACTTCCTCTTCGATATAATGATGATAATGTTGATTATCAATCTTATCTAAAACAATATTTCCTTCACTATCAACACATCTCAGTAAACCATTGTAAAGGTCGAGTGCACCATCTTCGCGAACAATACTCAAGTGATTGGAGGGGAAATGAGCGAAATTATCAATAAAATCAGCATGTTGGGCGTGGTAATCTTTGAAAAGCTGAACTGCATCCACCGACCAAGAAATCATTTTATCAATATTCAAAGGATCAGCGCCATGCAGAAACGAATCGCGCTCCTCGATACTGAGGTGCTTATTGATTCCACCAGGAATAGCGCCTGTACCATGAATTTTTTTACCGGCAGTAGCCCTGATAATTTCTTGCCCAAATTTGCGCATCATCACGCCTTGCACTGCTAAATCAGGAAATTGATTGATAATTCCAACCACATTTCTAATAGCAGGATCAGCATCATAGCCAAAAAGCAAGTCAGCGGCTGCTAAATGGAAAAAGTGAAGCGAATGGGATTGAAAAACCTGTCCGTAATGCATTAATCGGCGCATTTTCTCTCCTGTAGGAGTCAAATTATTGGGTCCAACGCCGACAATAACGTCAAGCGCTTTTGCGGCAGCAAGGTGGTGACTTACTGGGCATATTCCACATAAACGTTGCACAAGTACAGGGGCTTCCCAATAAGGACGCCCCTGTACAAAGCGTTCAAAACCTCTAAATTCAACAATATGTAATCTCGACTGAGCGACATTATTGTTCTCGTCCAAATGAATAGTAACTTTACCGTGACCTTCCACGCGAGTTACTGGTTCTATCGTTATTTTCTTGGTCATTTTTTCCATTTTTAGTCGTATTTAACTACTTCATAAGGCAACTCAAGCTCTTTGCCAGTGAGCAAAGCCACTAAAGCATCCCAAATTAAATCAGCCCTTGGAGGACAGCCCGGCAAAAAATAATCAATTTTGACTATTTCGTGCGCTGGATAAACGCGATCCAACAGCATGGGCAATTCGTCATCATTGGGAAATATCTTCTCGGTGTTCAAGTGCACCGTGGGACCTTCCAAATAAGCTTCATTCAAACATTCTTCGATAGGAATACCATTGCGCATGGCCGGCAAACCGCCCATAATAGCGCATTCTCCCAAGGAAATCAGTATATCACAATTCTTTCGAAACTCTTGAAGATTATGTACATTTTCACTATTACAACATCCGCCCTCAATGATACCCACGGCATATTGTTGGGTGAAAGTTTTTATATCGGTAACCGGTGATTTTCCAATGTCAACCAATTCTACCAATTTCAAAATACGCTCATCGATATCCAATAAGGACATGTGGCATCCAAAGCATCCTGCTAACGAAGCCGTTGCTACTAAAGGTTTACTCATTGTTCAATTCCCCCATAAATACTTTAACATCAGTTTCTTCTATTTCACTACCTATGCACTTTTTATCGAATCGACGTTCGCCAATTGGCACACGATAGGCTGTTTCTTTTAGCAATATTGCCCCCACAGGACAGTTTTCCATGGCTAGTTCGGCAACTTTCAAAGGCATTGTTTTCGCCATTTCTTTATCCATGGTTACTTCTAATTTATCACCACGATTAATAAAGGCAAAGTAAGACTTTCCCTTTTTATCTTTGATGGTGCGAATGCAACGTTTGCAGCGTATACAACGATTATAATCGATGATAAGATGCTGACAATCCGTATTAATTTCTCTTTGGGGAAACTGATAAGGGAAACGAGAAACCATCATACCGAAACGATAACCTAAAGCTTGTAATTCGCAATTGCCACTCATTTCGCATGTGGGACAATAATGATTTCCTTCGGCAAAAATAAGTTCAATTAAGGCTTTACGAATTTCATGTATTTCCTCTGTGTCACTTTCTATTTCCATACCACAAGCCACTGGCGTAGTGCAGGCAGTGGCATATCTACCGTTGACTTTTACGGTGCAGACCCGACAAGAGCCGCAAGGCTTCACGTCCTGCATATTGCACAAAGTGGGAATGTATACGCCATTATCACGAGCCGCATCCACTAACATTTGACCGTATAATGCTTCGCAATCCTTATTATCTATTTGAAATTTTACCCTTTCCATCGCTTGCATTTTAAAAATTAGGAACTCTATTAACAACTTTGCAGGAATCAGCAACGGCACTAGCTAAATCAAAACAGGTGTCGTAATCCTTTTCTTTTTGTACCATTGCTTGGTATAGATGAGGAAAATTGGCAATGGATGTACTGATGGGGTTTGCTGCAGATTGACCTAATCCACAACGACTTACCAAAGTAAATTTAGCCCATTTTTTCAAATCTTCAATGTCAGTGCTAACGCCTTTGCCATGAATCATCTTTTCCAATTTATTCCGAATTTGCTGAGTACAGGCTCTGCAACTTAAACAAGAACCACAAGACTCATCAATAAAAAACTCGAGGAAATTCAAAACTACATCCTTTATCAAATCGCGACTCTGATCGAAAATCATCATCGATCCACCAGTAGAAATATCTGAGTAACATATTTTTCTGTCAAAACCTGTTTTGCCAATTAATGAACCTGATGGCCCACCGACTTGTATAGCTTGCGTATTAGTAGCGCCAACCATCTCAAGCATTTGATATAGGGTCATTCCCCATTCTATTTCATAAACACCTGGTCTAGGACAATCGCCTGAAATACTCAATAATTTTGTTCCTACTGATTGCTTGGTCCCATAACGTCGATACCATTCTCCTCCCCTTTCAATAATTCGACAAACCTTGCAAAAAGTTTCAACATTATTAACTGAAGTTGGCTTATTATGATATCCCTTTTGAACAGGAAATGGAGGTTTAAATCGAGGTTCGCCACGTTTTCCTTCCATTGATTCAATCAAGCTTGATTCTTCGCCACACACATACGCTCCAGCACCAAACTGAATTCTTATATCGAAATCGAAGCCATCTTTTCCTAAAATATTATTGCCAAGCATCTTCTTAGTACGAGCTACCGCTAAGGCATTTTCAATATGTTGACGCATATATTGGTATTCGTGCCGCAAATATATAATACCTTCGCGAGCGCCAATCGCGTAAGCTGCAATGGTCATCCCTTCGAGGAGCATCTCAATTTTTTCGGTTAGTATCACCCGATCTTTAAAAGTACCCGGTTCTCCTTCATCTGCATTACAAATTATGTACTTTTCAGCTCCTTCTGACGAACGGCAAAACTCCCATTTCATTCCAGTTGGAAAACCAGCACCACCTCTACCTCTTAATCCCGAGGTTTTGACAATCCCTATTACCTCTAATTCTGATTTTTCAATGGCGATGGTGAGTGCTGACCCACTTTTATAATAATCATCCAAAAGCAATCCAGTTTTACGAATATTGCTATTAACCATGGTATTAAGTGCTGCACCTCCATTACGACCGTCACCCAGTGGTAAATAATACAAATCACTTAGGGATTTCCCTTGATTTATACCTTCAACCACAAACCTTACTCGCTCTGGAGTCAGTGATGGAAAAATAACTCCATCAATCATGGCTGCTGGCTCTTGATCACTCATGCCAATACAAGCTGTGGTATAAAAACCAATACCATCGGCATTGATTTCTCCTTGCTTACAATTTAACACCTTCTCAAAAGCTTCTTTAACTTTTTGACCGCCCATCAAATTAGCCATTACACTATCATTTAAAAAAATGCGATGACGACTTGGCTTTGTGCTGAAAAAATGATAAAAACTCATGCATTGTCGAACATCAATTTCAGACAATTGCAAGCTACCGGCTATAATCTTAATATTTTCGTCAGAAACAAACGACTCTGCCTCTTGCACCGATAATAAAATATCTAATAACCTATCCTTTTTCTGACCAACCTTAATCAAAATATTTTGAATTAATGCACTCATAAATTTAGGTTTTTCGTGAAATTAATTTAACAGCGCAAAGATATATGGTTTTTGTTATTTGAATAACAATATTTGTAATTTAAATTGATTTTTAATTATTGTCCAAGAAAAACCAAAATAAAAAAAATAATATAATCTTAATTAATTCTTACCGTGCTATTTGCATCAAAAATAGTATTATTAATAAAATATTATTGTATTTTTTTTAGTTCTATGTATTGCATAGTACTAAAATTCATTTATCTTTGCAGCGAATTTTAGAATTAGTAAACTATGAATATTGATAAAACAAAAGCCCAAATGAAGAAAGGCTTACTCGAAATGGTAATCCTAAATATCATAGAAAAGGGTGAGGCTTATGCATCTGACATTATCCAGTCCCTTAAGGAGGCAGATTTATTAGTGGTGGAAGGAACCTTGTATCCCCTACTCACGCGACTCAAGAATGAAGGCATGCTTGAATATCGATGGGAAGAATCGAAATCTGGTCCTCCACGGAAGTATTATACCATTACTGAAATAGGTCGAAAAACAGCTGGCGAATTAGTTGAAGGCTGGCAAGAAATGGTTGCTGCCATTGATCTCATTATCAAAAAGAATTAGCATAACTTATTATTATTGAATTATATAACCAGAAACCAAATCTCAAAAAGATTATAATCATTAAATTAACGCAAAACATGAAAAAGAATTTAAGAGTAAACATTAGCGGCATTATTTTCAACATTGATGAAGACGCCCATATTGCTTTGAAAAACTACCTCGATAGACTTCGATTGCATTTTGGAAACGGAAACAGTACTGATGAAATAATAACGGATATCGAATCTCGGATGGCTGAAATGTTTCAGCAAAAAGCAAACGGTTCAGATTTAATCATTGACCTCAACATGGTGAATCAGGCTATCAAAGCCATGGGAGAACCAGGGGAAATTGAAGGGGAAGAAACAGCGGAAGATGAAAGCAATTACAACCCAAAAGACAACTATTACAGCGAAGCAGGAAAAAGAAGATTGTATCGCGATTCTGACCAAAAAATAGTTGGTGGAGTTTCCTCAGGCTTGGCAAACTATTTTAATATTGATCCAATATGGATACGATTGGCCTTTGTAATTTTAACTTTTTCGGGAATGAGTATTTTGGTATACATTATCTTGTGGATTGTGATTCCAGAAGCCAAAACCACTGCTCAAAAACTTGAAATGCGAGGCGAACCGATCAATATCGACAATATTGAAAAAAGTATTAAGGATGAATTGAATGATATCAGCAATCGAATGAAAGACATAAAGAATCGTCACTTTAAAAAAAAAAGTGGTGAGCTAACCATTTTTGAGAAAATAGCCCATGTAATTGTTCGCATTATCGCTGGGATTTTCAGATTCTTTGCTTTTGGTATCGGTATCTTCTTTGCTATTCTGTCGCTTATTCTGATTGTTATGCTCGTTCCTACTTTCTTTAGCAGCAGTGTATTTTGGCTGAATCATATCCCAGGCTTCCATCTAATATCACTTTCAGGTGCACTTGCACTGGTGATGGAAAGCCCTTATGATATAAATTTATTCTTGACCGCTTTGGCGATGGTGCTCTTTGTCCCACTAGTGGCTTTGTTGTACAACGGAATCAAAGTTATTTTCAACATTCGTTATCGCAATCACGCCATTGGCATTGCCCTTAGCACTATTTGGATTACCGGACTAGTTCTACTTATTTATACCACCACAAAATTAGCCAACGCTTTCGATCGCGAAGCGATGGTAGAAGAGCCAATCAATCTATCTGCTTTTGAGGGAGATACGCTCCGAATCAGCCTTAAAAATCTAAACACTTTGACCGAAGGATTGCCCATTGTTAAGGCACAATCTGACCAATATTTATTTTGTAGTGACGAACAGTATTATTATCTTAATCCAACCATAAATACGGAAATACTAGATTCTAACGCCCAATTTTCAATTAGCATTAGAAAGCAATCACGCGGCGAAACCCATCTTATTGCCCAGCAAAATGCAGAAGAAATACAACTTCCTTTTCAACAAAACGACAGCCTAATTACGCTATCTTCTTACTGTTATTGGCCAATAAAACAGCAATTTAGAGCACAGAAAGTTGAATTAATCATTGGTATCCCACAAGGGAAAACGCTACTAATTGACCCACAAATTATGCAGAATGAACTAGAAAATAATTTCCAAACCAATGCCGACATGCTCGAAAAATGTGAGTCTACCAAAAAGAACCACCAATACATTTATATAGATAAAAATCGGGATCACGTAATCATACACAATAAAAACCGTAGAATCGAAATTTTGGATGATGAAATTGACCTCAACTAATCAGATCGAAAACAAAAAAATCTGCTTAAAACATCACCTAATTTATCAATTGAGCCCAATGAGCAATTCATAAAGTCCAATGCTTTGCTCCTAGAATAGAAAAAAACCATGAAAGATAATATCGTGGTTTTTTTCTTTTATAAAAATACTAGGGAAGAATCAAAAAGTCGATAAAGCCAGATAATTGAATCAACTAATTGCTTCATAAGCAACTACAGTTAGAAAAACAAGTCCCAAATCTGATTCATTAATCTAGCTTGGTAAACTTTGCCCACTCAAGCGTCGATAAAGATTTAAGGCATAAGTATCAGTCATACGGGCAATATAATCCACAATACGCATTATTTTACAATAGTTGGAGTCGCTTTCTAAGGCATGAAACTGCGAAGGTAAAATGGTTTTTAATTTTTTGCTGATACTATGATTTGGTTCAAGATGGATTTGCATAAAACGCTCCAGAAGCCCATATATAACCTGATAACCAGCTAGTTCTATCTCAACCACTGGATTACGATTATAGAGAAATAAATTAGCCTCTTTGATAGGTCCTTCAAGAATATCCACGGACTGGATAAAATCAGTTAGTTCCGCATCAAAACTAGCATTCATAATAGCAGAATATTGCTGCTCAAATACTTGTGAAACCTGATACACTAAAACATTTAACGATTTAGCCCGTAAATAACCAACCTTTTCACCAGGATCACCTATGGCATGATATTTTTTCAAAGTTTGTTTTACATCTGCTGAAAGTTTAATCAGCGGAAAAAGTAAATCCTCCATTTCAGACAACTGTAGATAACCTAATTTAAAACCATCCTCCAAGTCGATGATACGATAACAAATATTGTCAGCACCTTCCATTAAAAAAGTCAGTGGATGACGAGCAAATATAGGGGCTTCCGAGTTGTTAGACAGCTTATGGAGGTCCGCTTCTTCAGCCACCTGATTAAAAGTGGAAGCTTCAGCGGCAAAGAAGGAGAACTTTTTAGCGGAAGCTCTTTTAATGGAGGAATCTATTAAATCTGAATAATCGACAAGCGAAGGTCGTGGATATTTGAGAAAAGCCGCAAGAGTGGCGTAGGTCAAACGCATTCCACCATAGAATTCAGCAGGATGATGATTGGTCAACAACCTAAAGCCATGGGCATTACCTTCGTATTTCAACAAATCATTCCACTGCCAATCGCTTAAATTAAAGCGCGATTTGAGCGCAGAATTTTTAGCAAAATAATCTCCAATTGCTTTTTCGCCCGAATGACCAAAAGGCGGATTTCCGAGATCATGCGCCAAAGAAGCCGCCGCCACGATATCGCCAAACACATTCATACTGTGATGTGCTTCTAAATTAGATTCCGTGCGCAGCACAAATTCACCAGCCAAATTTCCCAAGGAGCGGCCGACCATTGCAACCTCTAAACTATGCGTCAATCGATTATGAATGAAATCATTTTCGGGTACGGGAAAAACCTGCGTTTTGTCTTGCATCCTCCGAAAAGCTGAGGAGAAAATGATGCGGTCAAAATCGCGCTGAAATGCAGATCGATGCACAAAAGCATCATAATTTTTACGCGAATCGCCAATGCGATTACTATTGAGTAGCGAATTCCAATTCATCTTGTAATTTTAATCTTAATGATGCAAAACTATTGTAAAATTTAGTACTAATTATTATTTTATACGCTTGATGATTCATTGCTTAAATAGTCAGTTTTTGACCTATTTTCGTCAAAAAAAGATAAAGTATTACAACACTGAAATTATGCACAATCGGGTTTAAAATGCTGATTATGTATTGATTAAAATGTTAACAATATCTTAAACTCTAGAAATCGAGTGTTATGGTAAATACTATATTTTCGCATTCGTAATTAGAATCAATCTAAACCAAACTAGGTCGATTATTTTCTGAAGGAGAAAAATCACTCTAATAAGGCGTGTAAAATTACAAAGACTGACAAAATTAAATTTAAAGGAAACCTAAAGATTAACAAGCAAAAATTGCAATTAACTTGACTTATTTAATTATTAACCAACTATCAAATTATGAAAAACAAGTACTTAACACTTCGAAGATTCAATAGATTTTTTCTATTGTTTGCGCTCACGCTTTTTGGAATTTATTCCAGCGCACAAGTAACGACTTCAAGCATGTTTGGAGTAGTGACAGGGAACGGTGTTGAAACGCTACCTGGTGCATCAGTAGTAGCGGTGCATACGCCAACTGGTACCCAATATGGCACCATAACAGATGCCGAAGGGAATTTTCGCATTCCCAATATGAACGTAGGTGGACCATACAAAATCAATGTGTCTTATGTGGGTTATAAAACATTTATTCGTAGAGAAGTATATCTGAATTTAGCACAACCGCTCAAACTCAGTGTAAATATGACCTCAACCGATTCATTGCTGAAAGGTGTTGAGATAGTAGGAAATCGCTACGACCCATTTGACGGAAGTCACACTGGATCAGAAACTAATGTTGGAAGCACTTCCATAGAACGGATGC
>DYSI01000053.1 GCA_020718275.1 Draconibacterium orientale | reverse complement strand
TTGTATTCATTTGGCAAATATAATTAATTTAGCTGATATATTTAGAACTTAGCCTTTTTTTCCAATTATTAGTTACATGTTAATAAACATTAAAAGTAACATAAACAGGTAATTTACCCAGACGCCAAAGAAGAACTACCCATATCTTTGTAACTAAATAATATTAAATTGAATTGCTCGTTAATTATCACTTTGAATCGTTACAACATCTTCTTAATTTACCACTTTGGTTCTGTTTAAGACTGTAACTTAACAAGTTAATGACACGTAAAGCATAAAAATTTTTTAAAACAAAAACCATGAATTATTTAGCCCATTTAAAATTATCTGGCGACCATGAGTACATCATGCTTGGTAATTTTATTGCTGACCATATTCGTGGTAACAAAATTGGGCAATATTCGCCAGAGATAGTCAGTGGAATAATGCTCCATCGCAAAATAGATTATTTCACCGATCATCATCCCGAATTCATAAAAACCAGAGAACGACTACATCCCAAATACCACAAATATGCTGGCGTAATTGCCGATGTTTTTTATGATCATTTTCTAGCAAAAAATTGGACTGAATATTCTGAATTTCAGCTTTCAAACTTCACGTCCTATTCGTATGGAGTAGTTTTGAGAAATTACAGCATTCTGCCCTCTATGACTAAAAAGATCTTACCTTTCTTTATCATGCAAAATTGGCTGGCTAGTTATGCTAAGATGGAAGGTCTGCGTCGAAGCTTTCAATTAATGGCTCGCCGAGCTAATTACAAATCCAATATGGAGTTTGTAGTGGATGATTTGATTGATGATTACGAACTCTATGAAGCTGAATTCAAAGCTTTTTTTCCTGATATTGCTGCCTATTGCCAAAATGAATTGGACGTCTTATTTCCAGGAGACCGAATGAGTAAGAAAAATCAGATTATCAGTGAGAAAGCTCAAGAATTTATTCGTCAGCAAAAAGAAATTGCTCGCTTAAAAGAGGAAAAAGCTACCCAAGCAAAAATGTTGAAGGAAGTATCAAAGCTAAAAAAGAGTAAAGCAAAAGTTGACCAAATTGCATCCAAAGTTGAAGAATTGAAGCCCGAATCAGCACAAAAAACTGAAGAAGTGAAAAAAGTTAAGACCAAACGTTTCTTACTCTCCCGAAAAGATAATTCATAAGACGAATTACTCTTTCACTAATTTCACATCAAGGGCGTCACGCAGTCCATTACCCACAATCATAAAAGCAAGCACCATCAACATAATGGCTAATCCAGGTAGAATCGCTAAATATGCATAATCCAATATCAAATATGCATAATGTTCCTTAATCATAATTCCCCATGAAGGAGTTGGCGGTTGAACCCCGATTCCTAGAAAACTCAATCCTGCTTCAATAAGAATTGCGGAGGCAAAATTGGCCGCAGAAATAACGATTAAAGGGCTTAGAACATTAGGTAAAATATGCCTGAAAATAATGCGAGCATTGGTAAAACCAAGTGCAGTTCCAGCTTCAACATACTCTTTTTGCCGAATGCTCAGCACTTGCCCACGAACCACCCGAGCTACTTCCACCCACATGGTAAGTCCTACTGCAATAAAAACTTGCCAATAACCCTTACCAATAGCCATATTGATTGCAATGACTAAAAGCAAAGTTGGGATTGACCAAACCACATTAATGAACCAAACAATCAATTGATCGACCCATTTACCAAAATAAGCAGCCACTGCTCCCAAGCTAATACCCACCACTAAGGAAATTAAAACTGCAATAAAACCGACCGACAAACTCACCCGAGTACCAATAATTAACTGGCTTAGATAGTCACGTCCAAAGCGGTCGGTACCGAGATAATAATGCTTCCAAACAATGTGCTTATCCACCCTTTTAATTAAATCACTATACGTGATAGCGTGCAAACTTCCATCCATGGCTAAAAACCCAAATTCATTTCCAACCTTCAGTATGTCATACTCATTTTGGAGACTAAAAACCACATCAACTAAATGAAGTTTACGCATTAAGCCCTCATTTGGTACCAGACCTGTATATTCCTCAAAATAAATACTATCTCCAACTATCTGGCAAGAAAAAATTGGAACATTCTCTGACGAATTGGCTTGACCGAACAACATGCGGTAAAGTGGGTTATGCGTTTTGACAGGTCGATTTAAGGCCACTTGCAGCATTTGAACTTTAAAGAAAGGTTTTTTGGTTTTCAATTCTAAATTTTGATTATTCGCAAAAGGTGTTTTATCTGGAGTAATCCAATATCCCAAAATAGCAACAAGCAACGAAAGCAAAATAAAACTGAATGCCATCATAGCCATTTTATTTTTTCCAAAACGATGAAGTGCCATTTTAGAAAGGGAGCCTGAGGCGATATACTGCTTTTTATGGTAGAATGGAATTCGCATTAGAAGCTACGATCTCCGCTAATAAAACCTCCAAGGAGTCCACCACCTAAACCTGCAACCCCTTTACTATCTCCACGATTAAATCTGCTGGCAGCAATAATTCTATCGGCAAGGCGAGAGAATGGTAAGCTTTGAAGGAAAACTAACCCAGGACCAGTGATGCTTGCAAAAAAGAGTCCTTCGCCCCCGAATAGAGAATTGGTAAAGCCGCCTATAAACTTAATGTCGTAATCTACAGAAGGAGCAAAAGCTACCAAAGAGCCAGTATCTACGCGTAAATTCTCCCCTGGACGCAAATATTTTTCAACAATGGTACCGCCAGCATGCACAAAAGCCAAGCCGTTGCCAGTAAGTTTTTGCAAAATAAAACCTTCACCCCCAAACAAACCCGTCCCTAAGCGTTTTGAAAAAGCAATGTCAATATCAATTCCTTGTGCAGCACAAAGAAAACCATCCTTTTGAACTAGAAATTCTCCCCCTAATTTCGTTAAATCAAGTGGAATAATCTTGCCAGGATAAGGCGCTCCAAATGCTACTCGTGCTTTTCCAGTACCGCCATGTACGAAAGAGGTAATAAAAAAACCATCGCCTGTAAGCATCCTTTTAAAACCACTAAATATTCCTCCACCTGTGCCAGTATTCATCTGAATACCAGCTTCCATATACATCATTGCGCCCACTTCAGCACGCACACCCTCATTAGTATCTAACTCTATTTCAACGATTTGCATATCGTCGCCAATTATTCGATAATCAATAATGTCTGCCATAATATTAAACTTTTAATTTATTTGATTTTGCTAAAGTTACTAAAACTTCGGCTGCCCTTTTTATCATCTCGTACACTTTAATAAAACCTTCACTTCCACCATAATATGGGTCAGGAATAGAGATATTAGCATTAGGACTAACTAAATTCATCAGCATATTAACCTTTCGTCGCTCCTTTTCGTTGGTGGTTAATCGTAAAATATCGCGATAATTAGCATGATCCATGGCAAAAATTAAATCATATTCCTTGAAAAATTCAGTTTTAAACGATTGAGCCCGTTCATCGGAAATATCAATGTCATGCTTTTGCAATTCCAATTGAGCGCGCATATCTGCAGGCTCCCCTTGGTGATAAGCAGCTGTGCCAGCCGAATCAACTTCTATTTGGATTCCATTTAGTCGAAATTCTTCTCGCACAATACCCTCCGCCATAGGCGATCTACAGATATTCCCCAAGCAGACCATTAAGATTTTTGTCATATACTTTGAACTTGTACAAGTGACAAAGGTAAAGAAATTGAATATATCCTTTTAATAAGATTGGATGATTACCTTCATCAATTAACCGTGGGTGAATGAGATTGAATATTTTTTTTGGAAATAAATAATTGAAGAAATCAATCTACACTGTAAAAACCTAATATTCAAGCGTATAGAATATCAATAATTGGCTAGCGCTTTTTACTCAATGAGCAAAACTGATAAGCGCAGACTTCCCTCAATTGAGCATATTCCAGCTAACCAGCATTTAACGGATTTAGCAGGCTTGATGTTAGCAAGCTACACCAAGCCGTTTAACGTCCTAAAAAAGTTATATAACAATTAAAATACTGTGATGAAAAACCTCTTCTGGCTGCTCAAAAATTCTCAGAATAACTAATAGGAGTGTACGGCTAACAATTGTGTTGGCACTGCGCAATTAGATTTTTCAACTAGCTCTTTGAACCTTTCAGCATCATCCCTAAACACGAAATAGAATCTTCGTGGGCTATCAAAATCATCATCATCCTTAGGGTGTACACAAAATGTGTCGTAAAATGTTTTGTCAACTACTAAGACCCATTCTACATTTGAAAATATTCTTTTGTTGGTCATTTGATTTAAAAATAGACTAGCGGAATCCGCCCGCAAAAAAGCGAAGTTTCCTAAAATTAAAGTATTACAATAAAACAAAAAAAGCAATGAGAGGCACTTAGTCTTCCGCTTTTTGCAGTATACGATTGGAATTAAATACCTACTCCAATTTTCAATCCAGCGGTAAGACTCAACATCATTCCATAAAATGCAGCATCGTAAAATGGAAAGTAGGTGTCAAAATCAACATTCTCAGGCAAATTGGTTTCAATATATTTGTAGCGCAAACCAAAACCAGCATACCAATCTGCTACAATTTGATTTGATTTGCTAATATAATGCTGCTGTCCATAAATAAAGTGAATGGCTCCAACATATTTATCGTATGATAAATCCATAATTTGCCAATATGACCAGTCGCCTTGCCTTACAGGAATATCATATATAGTTAATCTATAGTACTTTAACATCAGATCAACGCCAAGATATTTATATTTCTGATTCATTCTAAAACCCTCAATTTCCAAAGGCATTTTAAAGGCAGTATGAAATCTAATCCCCTGTGCGTTTACTTTAGTTGCCTCAAGACTATTACGAAAATACAAAAACGGGTTAAGCATTGAAACATACCCTATCTCATGTTGCATTCGTATTCGTGCACTAGGTTTTCCATACTGGATACCAAACAGCAAAGTCGGTTCAGTATTAGCAAGTGAAAAAACAGAAAACTTCAAAATTGTAATATTCAGAGGACTTTCATTCATTAATGAATCTATTTCCGCTTTTGTTTGAGCAAAGGAAAAACTTGTAGCAAATGAAAGTGCTAATAAGAGCGATAATTTCAATATAAAAGGCCTGCGCATAACTATTGGGTTTTAAGAATGGATGAAATTAAGGATATATTTTGAATATTGGAAAAATCGTATTGATAAAAACCATTTTCTCCAACAACAAATAATCTATTTTGATAAATAATAGCATCGTAGGCATTAAAATCGGTTCCCGTGATGCTCGACACCTTGGCATTATTCCCATTCAGCATTTTGTTAATGTCATACACTACAAGGCCAGCATCACCATGACAAACAAAGAGGTAGTTATTATACATATCGAGTCCATAAGGATAGTCGTCTGTTTGGTAAACCATTCTCAAATAAGGATTTGTGATACTTTTAATATCAACCACATCAATTTCACGAGTATCGACCCAGCGGCTGCAAACCTCGTTGTTTCGTAAGGTAAAAAAGGCTAAAGTATCATTAGCAATGACAGGGTCACAGGCAGTCGCATGTTGAAATTGTGAAAGTCTTGTGGGGGTAGATGGGTCATTGAGGGAGTACACATACATCCCAAAACTACTACCAATAAACAAATAATCTTTAAACGTATAAATAGTTTCAATTCCAAAACCAATATCGACGGTACGCACATAGGTTGGATTAGTTGGATCAGCAATATTAATTACTTTGAGGGAGGTATTATCCACCGCATAGAGGTAATCGCTTTTAATAACCAAGCGCGCAGTACTGCCACTTTTGCCATCAGGCGAAACCGGCACGTCCATTTCAGAATCACTTTTCGAACAGCTTGATACAATGCCGGCAATCAATAGTATTGCCAAAGCAAAAAATATTTTTTTCATATCTTTTTGGTTTTTAATAAATTAACGATAACATTTAGGATTGCTCAAATTTACCTTTTCCCATCCGGCAACATAACCCTTAGCAGTGTCAACACATTCAAAATAGCCAGTAGCAAATTCAGGAAACATTTGATTTTCGACCGGATATATTTCAGCAACGCGTTTTGTTATGTGAACATTACTGAGGTCGGTAATATCAATTGCTACCAAATCTGTAAAATTATCGGCTAATAGAATGCCATTTTTCACCGCAGCATCGCGTACTCCAGGAATTCCAACGAAAGCAAGTTTTTGCGGATGTGCTGGATCAGAATTATCAATAATATGCACTCCTGTTCCATAATCTGTGATATAGATATAGTTTTGGTAGAGGAACATTTTACCTGGATGGGCAAAACTCTTAGCAGGTTCAGTGGTGATCTTAAAAGCCAAATCCTTGGCTACATATATTGGCCGATAACCAACTGCATTGGCGGGTTGGTCATCCATTTTAGAACAGCTTGCTAGTAATAAAGCTAGCAAAGTTGAAAAGACTAATTTTTTCATACATCAAAATATTATTATAGTTAATGAGACTATAATTCAAATCATGCATGAATGGTTGCGTCGAAATAAATATTTTTTTTGACGCAACCATTTTTCTTTTAAAAACATTATGGAGTAGAATCAAGTAATAAAAATTATTACCGAATTTAAGACAAGTACCATTGAGATATTGAAAAAAGCTATATTTTTAGGAAAACATTTTGATTGAACTCTCTTGAAACGATAATAGAAGGTTGCAAAAAGAACAAAGCTTGGGCACAAGCTGAGTTATTCGCTAAGTTTTCCGACAAAATGTACGGAGTATGTTGCTATTACACAAATTCGAGAGACGATGCTGAGGACTTACTCCACGATGGTTTTATTAGGTTATTTGAAAATATAAGCAAATATGAGGATGGAAATTTTGAAGCATGGATGAGAAAAGTTTTTGTGAATCTGGCGCTAATTAAATTTCGCAAGGACAAACGAAATAAGATTGTTTCGGAAATTGACGACCTCAATCAATACCAAATGCCACTGAGTGAAAACAATCAATTACAAGCCGCCGAACTGATGAATCTAGTTAGTCAACTTCCAACCCAATATCGTATCGTTTTTAATTTATATGCTATTGAAGGATACAAACATAAGGAAATTAGCGTGATGCTTGATATCAGCGAAGGCACATCAAAGTCGAACTTATCGCGAGCGCGCAAAATATTGCAAGACCAAGTAAACCAAATTGAATTGTACCAATGAAGGAAGAACATTATATAGACCAATTATTCAGCCAAGCCGCCAAAGACTATACGGTAGCAAGTCCTAGTGGGGCTTGGAACCGTATTGAAGCTAGCATAGCCGCTAAGCGAAAACGAAGACGTCTATTATTATGGTGGCTCGTTGGCGCCTTAAGTTCGATTGCAAGCCTCGGCCTGTTCGTGATGATAAATACTCACCAAAGCAATTTACCACAATCCCCTGCCACTGAACAATCCGAAATCGTAATTTCTTTCGATTCAGCAGCACAATCAACCAGCGCCAATAAAGCTGCCATTACGCCAATGCATTCTGATAGCATCCACCAGCTTTCTGAAAACAAACCATTTGATATTGATCCAAATACTTCTAACAAGACGCGTCAAAAACTATCCTCTGATTCCCTAGCCATTGACAAAAATACTGACCGCCAGAAATTGGCGATATCGCCAGTTGGCAAGCCTAATCAGAGCGATTTTTCGCAAACAGCAAAGATTGAAATAAATCCCATATCCTCTTCTAATTCCTCTGTGATAACTCCCGACACTATTTCCTTAAGTCAAAAGGGGCTAAGCATTGCTGATAATACCAAGCAGATCGAAAAGCCAAATGAAACAGCCAAGCAAATAGAACAGGCTGAAAAAGTAGATTCTGCTGAAAAATCAGATTCTGTGGTGGCTATTGAACCTCTAACCAATGAAACAAATCCAATAATTAACGGCAAATACCAAGCAATTACAAGCCCTATTAACAAAACTAGCAAAATCAACATATTCATTTTCAATTATATAGGAGTTAGTTATAGCAATGGAAATAACCAACTTCCAAACTTAGACAATGAGAAACTTGCCACAACTCCTTTTACCAAAGCAGGATGGAAACCGAATATCGGACTCGAAATGGGAGTTATTTTACCATTTAGAGCTTTTGTTTCGTTTGGATTTACACGCTATAATTTAATGTTCAAGGGGTCTTTTTCAACTACAGATTCCAAAATAAATTATGTTGAGATTGATCAAATTGGATACTCGCCCATGGGCTACTTCAATGTATTTAACCTTGAGGAAGCACTTCGTTCAAAAAACTATGGTAATGTGGATTATTTACGCAAGTTTAATCAAGCAGAAATTGAATTGCGAATGTTAGCGTACCCAATTAATATAGGCTATGCCCTCGACAAAGGCAGATGGAAATGGATGAACAGTATAGGATTGATTCCCATAAAAATAATTAGTAATGAAGTGCGCATTGGTAATAAAAATGAATACAATTTATTTGGCCAAATTCTAGATTTAAAATCAAAGGTATATGGTCTTTCGGTGGGTAGCGATATCCGTTTTAAAACTAAAAACAAACTATCATTTGGCATAAAAACTAATTTCAATTATAGCTTACAGTCGACAAATAAGAGCTCTGAATTCAATTACAAACCATATAGCTTTTTGATCAGCCCACAAATAGGCTTTATATTCTAAGGTCTACGAAAACCTTATGCAAGCTTACCATTTAAGCCCTTTTGCTTTACTAATTTCGCGGCAGCGCTTCAAAGATTGGGAGATGAATTGACGAGTAGTAGCCTCTCCTTCTTTAGGTGCCCATGAGGCAAAACACTTATCTTCAATTGCTAGATAAGGTCCATTTTTTATTTCATAAGCCACACTTCCCTCTTCCAATGAAATTATTGAGTGAAAAGTTCTTGGTGGAATTTCAACACCATATCTACCCCTATTGGCATCCAACAAATCGCAATCCACAATTTCGCCCTGTTCATTAAATTCAACCACCATCATTCGACCACGCAGGATTAAAAAGACCTCTGTTTTATCAGGATCTTCATGTTTGTGAGGCTGAATGTATGAATGCGGTTCAATCGCATTTAGCATTCTTTGCATTGGGTCGTCAAGTTGTGGATGGTAATTAAAGTTCATCCTCAATCGATCAGAAAGACGCGCTTTCTTAGTGGTTTTATCCAAAATTGTTTGGTTAATTCGAATCATATCATTGTAAAATTAGTATTCAAAGGACGTGAATTATTTCATTGCAAGGAGTGCAGAAGTTGAAATTTAAAAAAAACACCCAGTATGATACATATTTCGGAAATCAGTTTATGTCATACAGCCATTTTGAATAATATTGCCGAACATTAAATCAAAATTTTCATGACTAAAACCATCATCCTAGCTGGAATAACAGGATTAACCGCATTAATAATGAGCTCTTTATCGGTACATGCCATCCGCCCCATGCTAATTGTGAACGGGAGTTTTGAGAGTTTCAGCACGGCACAACGTATCCTTATGTCGCAAAGCATTTTGGCCATTGTTGCTGCTACCTTAGGTCATTATTTTGGTATAAAGCTATTTCATTATGCTGGAATAGGCTTTTTGCTAGGGAGTTTATTATTTGCAATCACTATTGTCCGTTAAAAATTATATTTAGTCCATTTCAGCAATTTAGTAGTTTTTTTATCGGACAACACTGATTTGCAATACCTATATTTTTGAGAGGATTTAATCTCACCATGGCACTAAATAGTATTATCCCAATTGGAGGCGTAATTATGATGCTTGCATGGGTTCTTATTATTGTGTCGGCTCTAAAAATTCGTCCATAATAGGCTCTTTTTTAATAATACTTTTCTTTTTCCAATATCCCATGCGATAGTAAATATAGGAAGAAACAAAGCCAAACGCCCATGCAATAGGAATTCCCCACCAAACGCCATTAATCCCTAATCCCACACCAGGGCGGCTCAGATAAAAGCTTAGTGGAATGCGCAATAGCCAAAGTGAAATAAGCGTAAAGAACATTGGAAAAAGTGTATCTCCAGCACCACGTAATAAGCCGTGAGTTGTAAACATGGATGAAAAAAGAATGTAAAAAGAGCTCACAATTACTAGATAATTATAGCCAATTTCAATCACTTGCGGATCCGAAGAAAAAGCCATAATCAACTGTCGTCCAAAAAAATACATCAGTAAGGATACAAAAACAGAGATAGAAGAAGTGATAATCATAGTCGTAATGAAACCCTTACGCACACGATCTATTTTGTTTGCACCAATATTTTGGCTCACGAAAGTAGACAGCGCTGTGGCAAAAGCCATGGCAGGCATCGAAGCAAAAGCATCGAGCCTACTTGCGGCGGTAAATGCGGCGATACTATCCGTTCCAAAGTCGTTAACAATGCGCATCAAAGCCAACATTCCTAGCGCAACAAACGATTGCTGAAATCCAGTTGGCAAACCAATTTTCAAACTCTTCTTGAATATTTCCATATCAATACTCAAGCTTTTGAAACTGAAATGAATTAATGAATTGCCCCTATTAATAGTAATAGTGACTAAAATAAAACTCAGACCTTGCGAAATAACACTTGCATAGGCAACTCCCTTGATGCCACAATGAAATACAATCACAAAGATTAAATCAAGCGCAATATTTAGCAAAGTACTGAATATCACAAAATAAAGAGGTGTTTTGGAGTCGCCCATTCCTCGCAAAATAGCACTAGTGCCATTGAACCCAAACATTAAAACTATGCCTGCGGCATAAATCTGAAGATAGTCGGTAGCATCCGAAATAATTTCCGGAGGAAGTTTGAGCATAACAAAAATATCATGTGCAAAATAAATCCCTAAAGCCGACAAAATCACTGAACTTATTAAGATAAAAGCGAAAAAAGTATTGATTGCTTTCACCACATTATCATATTGTTTAGCGCCAAAATACTGGGAAATAACCACCGAAATACCAGAGCTAACCCCAATGAGAAGAGATATCATGATAAAAATAATGGGAAAGGAAGCCCCCACTGCAGCCAAGGCGTTTTTGCCAAGATAAAGACCTACCACCACACTGTCGGTAACATTGTACAATTGCTGAAAAAGGGTGGCACCAAGAACAGGTAATGAAAACAGAATAATCTGTTTAGCTTCATTTCCTTGAGTTAAATCACGCATGCGAATAAAGATAAAAACGGCAAAGTTAAGCTTATGAATGATGCATATTAAATCCTGAAAAATGATTTATTGCATTAAT
>DYSI01000017.1 GCA_020718275.1 Draconibacterium orientale | reverse complement strand
AAATTTGATTATATTCACGTCAAAATATTTCATGCAGGATAAGTATTTTTTATTTACGTGGTACAATTACGGATGAGCAAAAAACTATTTTAAAAAAAGTCCTTTGGAAAACAATTCCTAAAACTTTCCTTCATTTAGTTAAACCAAATTGCAACTAAATTAAATTCCTTCAATCAACCAAGTAAGAAGGTAAAGAGATAGTCTATTGTTATTGTTCCATTGAAGTTAATGGACAGTTTTTAAATCTAATGATAAGAGAATTTCCAATAATCCACATCCAACAATTTTGAAATCCTAAAATTAGGTTCAATTGCTTAGCTTTTATAATGGGCATTTTTAGTACTGCTGATGATATTGTAGCAGAATTTTTTGAGTACATTAGAAAGCATCATCTTTTAACAAGGCAAGTTCAATTTTAAATAACAAGTGAAGCAACAAAAACCAGTACTTTTGTATTAGAAATAATCAAAATCAAATCATTTCTCTACAATAAACTATGTCATTGAAAATCATTTAACAACAACCATGAAAAATGTATTTAACGAACCAGTAGTAGCAGATCGCTATGATGACTGGTATGCCAGTGATTTTGGAAAAAAGGTCGACGCGATTGAAAAGAGCAATATGTTAAATCAATTAAGTCATATACCAAGAGCAAACATGCTCGAAATGGGTTGTGGGACAGGGCATTGGACTGAGTTTTTTGTTGAGCAAGGATTTAAAGTTACCGCTGCAGATATTTCAGAAGCAATGCTTAATCATGCCAAAAATAAAAATATCAAAGCTGAATTTCAGCCAATAGACACCGAAGTAATCCCGTTTGACGACCACCAGTTTGACACTGTGGCCGCTATCACCATGCTTGAATTTGTTGATAATCAGCAAAAAACACTGGAGGAATTATGTCGGGTTCTAAAACCCGAGGGCTGGTTAATCTTAGGATGCTTGAATGCTGATTCCGAATTGGGCAAGCAAAAAAATAATAATCCCACTTTCGAGCAAGCACAATTTTACACTGAAAAACAGCTTATCGAAACTTTAAGCGTTTTTGGGCAAGTTCATTATAGCACTTGCTTACATTATAGCCCAAATTTCGAAATACTAGATAATACGCCTTCAGCCGAAAAATTCGCTGGGGCTTTTATGCTTGCTTGCATCCAAAAACACGCTTAACCATGATGATAAGTGTAGAAATAAGTTTATATCCATTATCAGACAAGGCAAACGACATCATCCGAGCTTTCATCGATAAATTAGCTGCAAATCAGCATATTAATCTCGAAGTTGGCGCTATGAGTACCTTAATCACTGGCGAGCATACGCTGGTAATGAAGTTACTCAGTGAGGAAATCGCACAATTATTCGAGCAGTTTCCGGCCGTTTTTCAATTCAAAATATCGAATGCCTGCCCTATTCGTTAAAGTAAAATTTGATGGCTACTAAAATTCAAAATCACAAAATGATGTATCGCATACTTGCCTTAATCTTTTCGCTTTTACCATTGGTTGTTTTCGGAAATTTACAATCACCTGAGCTGCAAAGCTTTCCGCAAGATTCGGTGCTTAAAGGAAAGATAATATGCATCGATGCTGGCCATGGAGGTACCGCCAAAACTGATCATTACCGAGTGGGAAAAGCTGGAGAGCGAGAGGAATGGATTAATCTGCGCGTAGCACTAGCCTTAGAAAAAATGCTCCAAGCCCGTGGCGCCATTGTGCTAATGAGCCGACGAACGGACGAAAATGTCAGTTTTGAAAGTCGTATCAAACTCGCAGTGAACCAAAAAGCAGATGTTTTTATTTCGATTCACCACAATTCAACTGCCGACTCTACCTTAAATTATCCAATCGCATTTTACCATGGCAATGCTTCCGAAAATACCGCTAGCATTAAATTAGGAAAAATATTTCTGCAACAGATTGCCAATCAATTGTATGAAGAAAGCCCGCCGAAGGTGCTCGTATCCGATCATTTAGTTTATCCAGGATCTGGAACAGCTGTGCTGAGAGGCACGTATGGTATTCCAGGCATTATTGGAGAAGCTTCCTTTTTCTCGAATCGCCGCGAAGAACAAAAACTAAAAACAAAGGAATACAACCTCTTGGAAGCCAGCGCCTATGTGCGTACTTTGGAATTGTTTTTCAGCGAAGAAATTCCCCCTATTCAAAAAGTTTATTCAAGTGGAAAAATTGAATCCTTAAAAGCTTTTCAGCTAAAAAGGAAGATTACTGTAAATCCAATGCTGTGGATGAGCAATTACTCACGGGCGCAGGAATTATTAAAAGACGACCTTAGATCAAGCCAAGAGGAAGCCTTCAACCTCCTACTTCAATCCATTATATCCTTTCCAAACTCACCCATTGCGCATAAATGCCTTGAGCAATTGGTGAAACTATCGCCCAGCATTGAACCCCAATTTACTGAACAACTAAAAAAGCAACTTGCAGAATATTACTCAATAATAGACTGATAGGCCGCTTTATAGAAAATATTTACCGAAAATTAAAGTGGGAAATTAATTTTCCATTCAAGGCTTTATCGCTAATATCAGCGGCTAAAAATGCTTTTCAAAAAAAATAATATCATTGGTGAAATTGGAAATGCATTTTTCGTAATTTTGATTTTTCATTGAAAAGTTGCGGTAATAGCTCAGTCGGTAGAGCATCAGCTTCCCAAGCTGAGGGTCGCGGGTTCGAATCCCGTTTACCGCTCATCAATTTAGTTGAGTTTAATTTCGAAGCTCACAATTTCACTAGATAGTTTTGTTCAACAGCTTTTTGCTTTCCATTACTTGTTTCAATTTCGGAAACAAGAGTGAGCGCTGAAGTTCGGTAAGGTAATTCTGATTATGAAGGTCAGTACCTAAAAAGCTAATCATATCCATCTCGATCAATTTTTCTGCCATTTTCTTTGACTCAGGACTATACCATCCAGTCAATGAGTTGATATTCAATTGCAAATACACTCCACGATCGACCAATTGTTGATACTGATCAAATCGTTGATGCCAGTATTTATATCTTTCGGGGTGAGCAAGAACCACTCGATAGCCTTGTGTTTGGAGTTCAAAAATCATTCTATGTAAGCTCGGTGGCTCTGCGAAATAAGAGATCTCAACCAAAACATAATTTTTACCGAAGGTCAAAAGCTTACCCGACTGCAACTTACTTTCAAAACCATCATCAAGCAAATACTCCGCGGCAGCCTCTACTTCCATATTGATTGAAGCATCTTTTAGGGCTTTCCTCAAATTTTCGAGTCCTGAATGAATTATTTCTGGGGTATTTTTGTAATAATCATTCATAATGTGCGGTGTGGTAATCAGCTTTCGGTAACCCAAATCGTAAAGTGATTTGATTAAGCCGAGGCTTTCGTCCATGCTTTTGCTCCCATCATCAATATTTGGTATTAAATGCGAATGTATATCCGTAATAATCGACTCAAAACTTAGCGGTTCAGCCAGCAGTTTTTCGGGTTTATGAAAAAGTAAATCAAGCCATTTCATCTGAAGGAGAATAAATTAGGAACACTATTGTCCGTTAAAAATTATATTTAGTCCATTTCGGCAATTTAGTAGTTTTTTTTATCGGACAACACTGAATTAGGAACTATAAATTTAAGTCGAATTGTATTCCGCAATTGGTTTTAAGAATTTAAGATAAACTGAGTAAACAAAAATACAATAATTGAATATATGTAATATCAACAAATTGATATATAATTATATAATTTGACAAACATCATGACACCTTCGATAAGTTACTCAATCGTTAGAGAATGCATTCTGAAAAAACTGCCATAAAGATTCATTCGGCACAGGAGCTACAATCTTCATTTCAGCTTTACTAACAGGGTGGACAAAAGAGAGTTGGCGGGCGTGTAAGTGGATTGACGCATCAGGATTATTCCGTTTTGAGCCGTACTTCAAATCCCCTTTAATAACGCAACCAATATGCGACAACTGCGCACGGATTTGGTGATGCCGACCAGTCAACAGCTCAATTTCAAGGAGATGATAACGATCAGAGCTTGCCAAATGCCGATATTTAAGAATCGCTTCTTGAGCCCCTGCTACGTTTTTGCTCACTACAAATGATTTATTGCTTTCGGGATTTCGTTTCAGAAAGTTCTTGAGTGTCGCTTCATTTAGTTTGGGTATTTGTTCCACTACCGCCCAATAAATCTTTTGTATTTGATGATTTCGGAGCATTTCGTTCAAACGGGACAGTGCTTTGTCCGTTCTAGCAAAAATTAAGGCTCCACTCGTTGGCCGATCGAGGCGATGAGCAACACCAAGATAAACTGCCCCTGGCTTATTGTACTTAGCTTTAATATAATCTTTAGCTTTTTCGCTCAAAGGCACATCTTCAGTTTTATCGCCCTGCACTATTTCGCCAGCCGCTTTATTAACAATCAGCAAATGGTTATCTTCAAATAGGACAATATCAGCAAATTTATCCACGGTTATCGCTTAGTATTGTTCACGTTCGTTAGGAAAATCCTGAGATTTAACATCTTTGATATAGGCTTGAACGGAGCCCATCACTTCTTCTTTCAGGTTATGATAGCGCCGCAAAAAGCGAGGCGAAAAATCCTGAGTGATTCCGAGCATATCATGAAGCACCAGCACTTGGCCATCCACTCCACCCCCTGCACCAATACCAATTACCGGAATACGAACCGATTGGGTGACTTCAGCCGCCAATTTTGCGGGAATTTTTTCAAGAATTATGGCAAAACATCCAGCTTCCTCCAATAGCTTTGAATCCAAACGCAATTGATTAGCCTCTTTGTCCTCAGTGGCTCTAACTACGTAGGTACCAAACTTATGAATAGATTGCGGCGTTAAACCCAAATGACCCATCACGGGAATACCAGCCGAAATAATCCGCTTAATTGATTCTAAAATTTCCTCTCCTCCTTCTAACTTAACTGCATTGGCGCCAGATTCTTTCATAATTCGGATTGCACTAACCAGCGCTTCTTTGGAATTGCCTTGATATGTTCCAAAGGGTAAATCTACTACTACTAAAGGACGTTTAGCAGCTCGCACCACTGACGAAGCGTGGTAAATCATATCATTAAGCGTAATAGGCAAAGTGGAATCGTAACCCGCCATAACATTGGAAGCTGAATCTCCAACTAAAATTACGTCGATACCGGAAGTGTCGAGTATCTTGGCAAAACTAAAATCATAGGCCGTAAGCATGGCTATTTTTTCCCCCTTCAATTTCATTTCTTGAAGCACATGGGTGGTTATTTTACTCTTATTTGAATTGATGGCAGTTGACATAAGGTGTTTGTTTAGGATACAAAGTGCAAAGCTAATTATTTTTATTGAAGGAGAATCATAATGCCAATTTTGCTCAGACTGCAATTTTTATGTGTTAGGTTTAATTTATTTTTTATTTTTGTTTTTCAATCGCAATGATTACTACTTTCATTCCGCTTTTTGGAATAGGTTAAACAAATTGAAAAAAGCAAGAATAATTAATCCAAAAAATTCTATTTTATGAGTTTTTTTTGAATTTTATATTTTATAACCAACACAATATCAATATTATAATTATGGAAGTAAAAGGTACAGGTGTAATTTCAACCCGTTTGTTTATGAAAGAGCGGCATAGCGCTAAATATCAAGAATGGCTAAATGCCTTACCCCTTGAATTAAGAACAACTTTCAATGGCGTAATCGATACAGGACAATGGTTTGATATTGATAAATACTATTATATTCCGCTCAAAAAAATTGCAGAACTCTGTTACCATGATGATGAAAAAATGACCGCCATCGAAGCTGGGCGATATAGTGCTGAGTACGGGCTCAAAGGCGTTTACAAAGTCTTTTTGATGATTGCCTCTCCCCAATCGCTAATGAAAGCCTCCAAGAGAATCATCGCCCTGTACTATCAACCCGTAAATGTTGAAATTGACGACGTTAAGAAAAACTCACTGGTTTTAAGTTGCACTAAACTCCTGACCAAATCTAAAATACTAGATTATAGAGTGATCGGATGGTGCACAAAAGCCTTAGAATTAGCCAACTGTAAAAACGTTACTTTTGATGAGATTGACCCAAAATATCCTGGTATGTTTTCCATAAAACTTAGCTGGAGCTAAACACCTATTTAATCAGCTTTGGATAAGTAGCGGAGAAGGTAGTAACATTCCAAATCTGGAATATTCGGGTTTAAAGAAAACTATCAAGCTTTTGGATATAGTATTTAAAAAAACAAGAAAAAAAAAGGAGAACCGAGGTAACTCCTTTTTTGCGCTTTACGAAAGATGGGTAGTTTAAAAAATACTATTCATTTTGTTAATTAGAACGTTGCAAAAATATTTCTTACAAGCAGAAAACATATCCCTAATTATTGGTATTTTTGAAAATGATAAATTTTTCACCCTGCAAAATAAATATCGGGCTTGAGATTACCGCCAAACGACCTGATGGCTACCATCAAATAGAAAGTGTATTATATCCAGTTCCATTGATGGATGTAATTGAAATAGTGCGTAGTACAAGTACTTTTGACTACGCCCAAAGCGGATTAATGGTGGAAGGCAAACTAGAAAGTAATTTGCTTTACAAAGCCTGGAAATTGGTGGACGAAAACTTTGGTATTGGCGGTATAAAGCTGCATTTGCACAAGCAAATACCAATGGGTGCAGGCTTGGGCGGCGGCTCTTCCAATGCCGCTACTTTACTTAAAATGCTCAATCAATATTATGGATTGAACCAAAGCAATACACAATTGCATCATTTGGCCGAAAAACTTGGCTCCGATTGTCCGTTTTTTATCAATAATACGGCTGTTTTCGCTTCACAAACTGGCACTGAGTTACAATCTATTGACTTAGATCTCGCTAATTCTTTTATCGTAATTGTAAAAGCAGCCGTTTCTGTTTCAACCGCACAAGCCTATAGCGGGGTGAAAGTGCAAGCTGCCCAATTCAATTTACGCGAATTACCAACCCTTGACAAGGAAAAATGGACCTCTTTGGTTTTCAACAGATTTGAGCCATATGTTTTTCAATTGCACCCCGAATTGCCACTTATTAAAGAAACACTCATTAAAGCAGGTGCAATATATGCCTCTATGAGTGGCAGTGGATCAGCTATTTATGGAATTTTCAAGGATGAACCGCAAGCCATTTCCTTTGACCCAAATTACTTTGTTTGGAAAGGAAAACTTCAATAATACCAATCAGTTACTCACATTAATATTAGCAAAAGCATGCATATTTAACCGTTTGGATTTAAAAAATGATACAAATTAGCGAGTCAATTTATAATTGACTACGTTCCATTTAACATAATCACAAGCATTTTTACCTATTTACCAAACTACCATTTGGCGATATAACCCTTACAAATTCGATTCACAAAATATATAATTGCAAAAACAAACTAATATGGAGATTGAATTTCAGAATCGAAAGAAAAGCTGTAAACAATGTCTTATGCACAGTGGGATCGAAGGAATCATCATCGATGAAAATGGACTATGTAACCAATGTAAGAGCCATAAAGCTTTTAACCCACATGGTGAAAAACATCTAATTGCAATTCTCGAAAAAGCTAAGAACAACCCATCTGCTTATAATGCCCTAGTGCCTTTGAGTGGAGGGAAAGACAGCACTTATGTACTCTATTTAGCGGTTAAAAAATACGGACTCAAGGTTTTAGTTTATTCCTACGACAATGGATTTATGAGCCAAATGGCAAAAGACAATATTCAGAACGCCTTAAAGGAATGTGGCTCGGATCATATTTGGGTTAAGCATGACGCAGAAATGTTACGAAAATTATATCGCACTACTTTGGTAAATTCTGGCGAGATTTGTGGCGTTTGTGGTGTAGGAATCGAACGCTCAATGCTTAAATTAACGGAAGCTTATAAGATTCCAATTATACTTCTTGGACACTCCCCCACTGAAGCAAATTCATTTTCGAAGGAAAATATTTATGACCCAAATAGATTGAAATCAATACTGAAAACAAATCCTAAAATCGAAAAAGATGAGATAAAGAGGTTTTTTGTTTATCCAGAATTAAATTTTATCACCTCCTTTTTATATACCAAAACCGGAAAATTTGGGAGAAAAATAAACTTATTATATTATCCTGAAAACCCATCCGATAAGGAAATTAGCAAAATCATTAAAAAAGAAATGGGATGGAAAGAACCTGAACAATATGAATATACACGTCATTTTGATTGTAAAGCAGAGCCTTTTACAAACTATATTCGAGAAAAACGAATAGGTAGTTCAAGACGATTACCGCAGCTTTGTAATATGATCAGAAATAACGAAATATCACGAGAAGAGGCATTGAAAATTTACGAGACCGATAGTAAAAAAGTCGATTTAACAGATTATGATTCAATACTTAACGACCTAAAAATAGATAAAGAGGAATTAAAAAAAATCGAAAAAATTCCTTTGTACGTTTTTAACGAAAATTTATCAAAAGCAAATAAAATATTTGCAAGGGTAAGAAAACTCCTTAAAGCTAATTAAGAAAAAAAACGGTTGAATGGAGCCCAAAATAAGCTACTTTTGCAAATTGAAAACCAAAACAGGGGCTGACCGGATTTGACAGCAGGCTGAAAGGGTTTGTAAGCATGCCGTGCTTTGTGAATGCTGCACGATAATCAAGGTTCATAACAATCAATTGGCGAAAATAATTACGCTCTTGCTGCTTAATCGAAGTATAGTAGATTAACTTTATCGTGCCACAGGTGGTGCGACAAGACATCTCTCGGAAGGCTTGCTTTATGCCGTATCGATATAGAGGTGCTCGCAATATAAAGCTAGGCAAAAGGTTGTCCGTGTTTTTTGTCGAATAAATACCGGACTAAGGGTAAGACCGCTCGTTTCGCAGCAATTTTACTTCGAAAAACAAAGCGAAACTAAGCATGTAGAAAGCATACGTTTTCCTTGTTTGGACCGGGGTTCAACTCCCCGCAGCTCCACTTTAAAACAACCAAAACCTTCTCTGAGGATTTTGGTTGTTTTAGGATTATTTGAAGCCAATAATCCGAAATTCACCTATCCACTTGCAAGGCCGCGAAGCCCACCAAATTAAACGCAAACCATTTCCAGAGCACTCTCCTTTTGAGCTTTATTGGTATTTCATAATTTATTCTTAATTTTTCTTTGCCTTTTACTCGTTAAATCCTTAACTTTGCAGCTCAGTAATGAATTGAAAAAAATAGTTTCTGCATTTTAGTTTAGCAAATCAATTAGTTACTTGCTAATGCTTGATTTCATTTTAACATAAAATTAAGACAACTTCGCACTTTTATTTTTTGTCATTGAAACAGTGAATTATTTTCCGTATTCGGTACCATTAAAACAAATCCAAATAAAGCATGAAAAACTCGGCCATTCTATTGATAATATTGTACACGATATTATTAACACCTAAAATTATCAATGCTCAATGTAGTATAGTGGTAACCCTACCAACACAAGACACGACGATTTGTTTAGGTGATTCGATTTATTTAGCGGCCGACGGAACATGTAGTTATCTGATGAACAATAATTTCAGTAATGGAACTATTGGAGCTGGTTGGACAAGTACCTCTGCAAATCCTGTTTACACAAATCCTTGTGGAGCAGGCCCTAATGGTCCCCACCTTTGGGTTGGCGCTACGGCAAGTACAACAAGAACTTTGGAAACAGTACAATATAACGTATCCATGGGAGGTTGCACCATCAATTGGCAAATGCGTTATGGTCCAAATGGTGGTGCTAGTTGCGAATCGCCTGATTTGCCAACCGAAGGTGTTCATTTACAATATTCTATTAATAATGGAGTCAGTTGGACAGACTTTCCTGGCCCTAATAACAATCCAATTGGTCCCAATACAACCACACCACCTTTTGTAACCACGGTTCCAGGAACAGGAGGTTACTGGACTCCGGTAAGTGGAAATGCCGCAACTGGACCCCTTTACTATTGGCATGAATTTGAAAGTATTGTGCCTCCAGCTGCAAGTACCACACACACCAAATTTCGCTGGGCTCAACTTGCAACCAGTACTACTGGTTATGATGCTTGGGGAATCGATGAAGTTCAAATTTCGTGTGCAAATAGTCAAATCGTGATTTGGTCTTATGGCGCAACAGGACTTACGCCTAGTGCAGCCGTAACTCCAACTACTTCAACTTCCTATATTGTGATGATACTAGATTCGCTCAACAATATTGCCCTAGATACCGTTAACGTTACAGTTATCCCCAATCCGCAACCCGACTTAGGCCCTGACACTTCTATTTGCATAATGCCTGGCAATCACGCAATATTGGATGCCGGAGCTGGATACGACACGTATTTGTGGAGTAATGGGTCCACTTTACAAACCTTGACCACTTCGATTTCTGGCACTTATTCCGTTACCGTGACCAATGGAAATTGTATGGGTACTGATGAAATTGTGTTGTCTGTATTTCCTACACCTGCGGTTGATGCAGGACCTGACCATGAAATATGCATCGGTGAATCAGTAAACTTGAATGCGGTTCCTACTCCCAATTGCACTTATCTGTGGTCTACGGGCGCCACACAAGCTAATATTTCAGCAACACCACAAGCCGACAGCCTTTTTATTTTTACGGTATTCACTTCGCCAAGCTGTTATGATTCAGATACTGCACTGGTAGTCGTTCATCCGCTTCCTGATGTGTTTGCAGGTAACGACACCGCTTTATGTCTATATGATACTATCCAACTAAGCGCCTCTAATGCAAATAGTTACCAATGGAATGATGGAAGCCCGTTTGCAACAATCAATGTTCACCCGACCACTTCAACAAACTATTCGGTCACAGGAACTGATATATATGGCTGCACCAATGACGATGCGGTGTCGGTAACCGTTTATCCATTGCCAACAATCAGTATACAAACCGATAAAGAAATTTACTGTTTCGGAGATACAATTCATTTATCAGCCTCGGGTGCTGACACTTACGTTTGGAACAATGGGATGATTGGTTCGGAAATCATCATCGATGCCACCGGCTCTAGAATCGTGCAAGTTACCGGAACTGATTATCACGAATGTGTAAATAATAATGATCAAATAATTAAAGTAGAGGACTGCGTGAAATTCTATATCCCTACAGCCTTTTCTCCGAATGCCGATGGGAAGAATGATGTATTTAGCCCGAATGGAATTTTAAGCGGAATAATTGATTATCAGTTAATTATTTATGATAGATATGGAAAAGTTGTATTTACCACAACCGATTTTCACCATGGTTGGGATGGTAGTATCGATGGGCAAATCATTGCCAGTGTCTACACTTATTTGGTAAATTTTACTACTATCAGCGGTCGGGTAATTTCTAACGCAGGCACTGTTACCTTGATACAATAGTCTATTTTTTAGGACTTTTTGTCAATATTGAATTGATTTAGATATTCACTTTTACAAGTCGTTTTTGGGGTAAATTCAAAAACTTAGGTTAATACATTTTACTTTTTATGCAGAAATAACAGTACTTTCGCTTGGATTATCATATAGATAATTACGAATCCTACTTTTGTATCTATGAATAAATTAGGGCTAATCGGAAAATCTCTTGAACATTCGTTTTCCAAAAATTACTTCACACAAAAATTTGATAACGAGGGTATTAGCAATTATAGCTATCATTTATTTCCTCTAGAAAATATTCATCAGTTCGACGATTTGCTTCAGCAGATACCAGAACTTATTGGACTAAATGTAACTATTCCTTACAAATCTTCGGTTTTGGACTATGTGCATAAAAAGGATATTGCCGTAGAAGAAATCGGCGCCTGCAATTGCCTAACCATCAAAAACAAGCTTATTACAGCTTATAATACTGATTATATAGCCTTTAAAAATAGTTTAATTCCACATTTGAAGCCTCATCATCGCAACGCACTCTTGCTTGGGAATGGCGGGGCCATGAAAGCCATCCGCTATGCATTGCAGCAAATGGAAATTAGCAGCACTGTTGTAGCCCGAAATCCACAAGCTGGTGAACTCGAATGGAATGGATTATGTGCCGATATGATTGACACCCATTCCATTATTGTAAACTGCACACCGCTAGGCATGTACCCACAGGTATTTGAATTTCCGAAGATTGACTACAGCCGTATTACCCACAAGCACCTCATTTACGATCTTATTTACAATCCCTCGAAGAGTTTATTTTTACAAAAATCTGATATACAGTGTGCTACCATTATCAATGGTTATCAAATGCTACAATTGCAAGCAGAATATTCATGGGAACTATTTCAAACAAGGTTTTAATACTATTTTTGCGGCTTGCAAGATTAAAGGAATTAGCACCATATATTAATGCACAATAAAAAGTAATAACACAATTTAAAACAAAGCCATGGGACATATTGAAAATATCAACCAATTTAAGCGGACCAAAGGCATTCTACAAGATATGACCCCAGCCATGGCCATACAATTGCTTGTTGACGGAAATCGCCGCTTTACTTCCAAAGATATGATGCAAAGGAATCACGAATGGCAAATGCAAGAAACCATCGACTCGCAACACCCTTTTGCCATAGTGCTCGGTTGTATTGATTCGAGAGTGAATCCTGCAATGGTTTTCGACCAAGGAATTGGCGATTTGTTTATTGCCAGGGTAGGCGGAAACATTATCAATCAAGACATTTTGGGAAGTATGGAATATGCTTGCGCGGTGGTCGGGTCTAAACTGATAGTTGTTCTAGGTCATACCGCCTGTGGTGCTATTAAAGGAGCTTGTGATAATGTAGTTTTAGGAAACTTAACCGCTACTTTGCGACACATTAAGCTAGCCATCGAAAGAGTTGAAACTCCAGAAAACTATGACCGTTCGGGTGATAATCTTGCCTTTATCGATGCAGTGGCTTTCAAAAACGTAGAACTCTCTATCGATGATATTAAAAGCCAGAGTCCAGTACTCAAGGAATTGTATGACAAAGGTGAAATTGATATTGTGGGCGCCATTTACAATCACGCAACTGGCTTTGTGGAATTTTGTAAATAAATGCCCAAGTTATTAAACTTTAGTGTTTAAAAACTTTTTGTGTTCCTTGTCCTAAATCATTTTTACTTCCGCTAAGTTTGTTCGATGCAAAAAATCGAAAATACAGTTTGGTGGATTACTGGTGCTAGTTCTGGTATTGGCAAAGGACTTGCCCAATTTATACTCCGCAAGAAGGGAAAAGTAGTTCTCTCATCTCGGAATGCTGAATCGCTGCAGAAAGTAGTTGATGAATTGCAAATAGCTACTGAACAATACCTTATACTACCTTTAGATTTAGAAAAACTCGATGATTGCCAAATAATAGTCGAGCAAGTGCTGAATAAATTTTCAAGAATCGACTATCTAATCAATAATGGTGGAATAAGCCAGCGGTCCTTAGTAAGCGAGACAAACCTAGCGGTAGATAGGAAAATTATGGAGACCAATTTTTTTGGAACTGTCGTGCTCACCAAGGCTGTGCTGCCAATCATGATTACTCAGGGAAGCGGACATATTGCAGCAGTGAGTAGCGTAGTTGGCAAATTTGGCTTCCCATTGCGTTCAGCATATAGCGCTTCTAAGCATGCTTTACATGGTTTTTTCGAGAGCTTGAGAGCCGAAAATAAGGCCAATAATATTTATGTAAGCCTCATAATTCCAGGCCGTATTAATACCGCCATTTCCAACTATGCCATTATTGGTGATGGTAAAGTTTATGGGAAATTAGATCCAGGGCAAGCCAATAGCATGAGTAGCGAAAAAGCTGCCGAAATTATTGTTAGTGGTATCATGCATCACAAAAAAGAAATTTTGGTTGGCGGTAAAGAACTCCTTATGGTTCATATCCGTCGATGGTTTCCAAGCCTTTTCTATTATTTATCAACTAAAGTCAGTGCCACCTAATGCAACAAAATAAAATACTTTTACGGCTAGGAATATTGTTTTTACTCACTGTTTATGTGGAACTTAGCGCAAATGCGCAAAAACAATTTGTGTTGCAATCAAAATACTTGGCCTCGCCAGACACTTCATGGATTTTTCTGCCTGCAAATCAAGAACTGATTGGAAAACTACCCGTGGTGATTATGCTTCATGGATATGGCAGCAATTACAAACAATGGAATCAAATTATTAATTTGCAAGACTATTCCAATCATTATCAATGTATTATAGTTTGCCCTGATGGCCAAAAAGACTCATGGTATTTCGACAGTCCCGTTGAGCAAACATCGCAATACGAGCACTTTTTTGTAGAAGATTTTTTTCCATATCTGAAACAGCATTACGAAGTAGATACCACCGCCATTTTTATCACTGGCTTGAGCATGGGAGGCCATGGTGCACTGTATTTGTTTATGAAACATCCTGAACTTTTTGCCAGCGCTGGCAGCAGTAGCGGCACTTTAGATTTGACTGCTTCTTCGCAAAAAGACTTTAGTTTGAGTAAAAAATTAGGGACATACACCCAAAATACTGAACGTTTTAAATCCTACTCTTGTCTGCATTTACTCCCAAATATTCAGTCGAGTACTAAACCAATTCTCTTCGATTGTGGAAATCATGATCATTTATATCAAGCCAATCAAGCTTTTAAAACCAAATGCGACGCCTTGAATGTTAATGCTTTCTATTTTAGTTTTCCGGGAGAGCATAATGCAGAATATTGGAAAGAGAGTATCCAATGGCATTTTGAATTTTTCAGCAGAATATATTTGAATAATTTAGAATAGCTCCATCCTAATCACCCCAGCGATAAGTTGGAAGATCGAAGCCTGCCATTTGCAGAACTCTTAAAACGACTGTATCCACGAGCGCATCCAAAGTTTTAGGCAAACTGTAAAAGCTCGGTGAAGCGGGAAAAATAATGGCGCCAGCTTCGGTTAATTGAGTCATATTTCGCAAGTGAATTAGATTATACGGTGTTTCGCGAGCCACTAAAATCAATCGTTGTCGTTCCTTGAGCATTACATCAGCAGCTCTGCTAATCAAGTCGTTAGAAACACCATTGGCCATTCTACCGATAGTACCCATGGAGGCTGGGCAAACGATCATTGTAGAATAACCTGCAGAACCACTTGCAAAAGGAGCATTAAAATCCTGCTGATCGAAAAACCGGAAGTCGAAATCATTGAAGGAAGGTTTTCCTAATTCATGCAGCCAAACATCTTTTGCATTGACAGAGAATACTAAATCGAGCGTCTGATACTGATCTCGAATTTGGTTTAAGTGAAAAAGCAGACGATAGGCATACAACGCACCACTTGCGCCAGTAATGGCAAGAACGATTTTAGGTTTTTTAATCATAATGCCAAAGATAAAACGAATAAGCTTACTTTTGTCATGATATGAATGAGATTTCAAAAAAATTAGCCGTAATCATCCCAGCCTTTAATGAGCAGGATAGTATTGAATTGGTTGTTAACGATATCAATTCTATCACTATCAATGGATTAGAAATAGTTGCGATTGTAGTTAACGACTCATCGAAGGATAAAACAGCCGACATTGCAGCCCAACTAAATTGCATTTTATTGGATTTACCAGTCAATTTAGGAATCGGTGGCGCCGTTCAAACAGGATTTAAATATGCTTTTAACCATGATTTTGACTTTGCAATACAAGTTGATGGCGATGGACAACACCCTGCTCAGGAGATTTCAAAACTTTATAAGGCAGTGCTTGCCACCCAATCGAATGTGGTTATTGGCTCAAGATTTATTGAAAAAGCCGGCTTTCAATCCACAGGAATGCGCAGATTTGGTATATGGTTTTTACGAAACTGGATTAAATTATTCAGCGGAATAGTTATTTTTGATAATACTTCGGGGTTCAGATTATTGGATCGCCAAGCGTTGGCCCTAGTTCAGAACTACTATCCAGATGAGTATCCTGAGCCTGAATCCATCATTTGGTTTTGCAAAAATGGACTTCGAATAACAGAGACCGCAGTGCTAATGAAGGAACGTCAAGGCGGTCAATCATCTATACGGGCTTTCAACCAATTGTATTATATGATTAAAGTAAGTTTAGCAATTTTTTATACCTATTTGAGAACAAAATAATACGCCATGGAAACATATTTTTCATACCGAATTCAAATTATCAGCATCATTGTAAGTTTAGGTTTTTTGGTGTACGTAAGTCGATTGATTACCAAAGGAAAACTCCGTGAAGAATACGCTATCTTTTGGGTTATCAGTACATTACTCCTCATACTTTTTTCGTTTTGGAGGCAAGGATTGGATATCATTGCAAATATAGTTGGAGTGTTTTTAGCGCCAAATTTAGTATTTACAAGCGCAATTTTTGCCATTCTTATATACCTACTCCATTTGAGTATTGTGGTATCGAAACTGCATGAAAAAAACAAGATTCTAAGTCAGGAAATGGCGCTACTAAAAGAACAGATGAATCAAATAGCGAAAGAAGCAAAGGGATGATTGAGAACACATTAGAGCAAGAAGCCATAATTATGGGTAGCTATATTTTAGGAAAAGCTATCAATATCGATAGCATAGATTTTTACGTAAATTCTTATGCTTCAGCCCCCATGGTGGGCAGCGAAAAAGAGCAGCAATTATTGAACAAGGTTTTGAAACAAGGGTGGAAACTTCCTTACTATGATGCAGCCTTGAGCCTCAGCAATCAAGAACATTTCATTAAACGCAGGCTGCTAAGAATGTTTGCCATTTTGGAAACCCGTCCCGAATATGCCGACCATTTTGTGGGAAGAGAATTTGGGAAATTATACCTGATAAAAATTGCTTGGTATGGCATAAGAGCCATCTACAAAGCCATTGTAGGCTGGTGGATGATCCTGCTAAAAATCTAATAGCGAACAGTATAGCCAACACTCACCTGAAAAGATTTATTTAAAATCTCTGGAGCATCAATACTCGACTCAAAAACCGCCTTGGTACCAACCTCATATCTAAAATCAAAATTCAAACCATTGGCAATCAATCCTATGCCAAAAGCATAACTCAAATCCTGTTTTGCTGGCGTTTGAGTAATTAGAAAAGCGGCATTGCTATTGGTTCCTGTGGAATTTACAAAATCGATTGTTCCCAAATATTTGTGGTGAATAAGGCTATTATATACAATTCCACCATCGAAATGAAAATAATTAGAACGATCGCCCATCTTAAACTGAAGCATCAAAGGGACGCCCAAATAACCAAGCTTTTGCGAAAAATTGACCGTTGCATCACCGTACAAATTATAATTTTCGATGGTATACTTAAAATTGGAACCTTTACCAGAATACAACACTTCTGTCTGAACAGCAAGCCGTTGACCGAAAGAATAATTAACAATGCCACCACCAACCAGCTTTACTTTTGGTTCGGGCACAAAATTCTTAAGTCCAACCCCTGTTAAATTGGTTGAAGCACCGCCAAGTTTGCCACCAAAGGAAAACTGAGCAAAAGAAACAGATATAGTGAAGATTACAAAAAACACTGTAAGAAAAATTCTAGCAACCATAAGACTAAATTATTAATGATAAACAAAAACGCTAAATTAGACAAATAATTATTGAAGCAATCAAATGATTTGCAATTAGGGTTAATAGCAGATTCAACTAGCAAATGCAACTTTATTGTTTACAAATTTAAAGAAAATATTTTTAGGGGGTTCATAGTTTAAATTTTTTCTTGGTCTTCGATTGATTTTATACTGTATTTCTATGATATCCAAATCATTAAAATTGTCAAAAGTTGTTTTTTTAGGAATATATTACCTTGGCAGATTCAACTAGCAAATGTAACTTACTTGTTATTTCAACTATAGAAAAAATAATTTTTCCCTTCTCTTTTGACATGGTCGTTTACCTCAGCCAAAATTAATTCTTGCCAAATGCAAAAAAGTCTTCAACGGTTTATTTAAAAAAATAGATCAGAAAGTGCATAGAATATGTGCTATATTTTTATTTATCAACACATTGTAAAATACGGAAGGTTAACGATATTTAACAAAGCGCAAAACAGCTTCATAAATTGATTAGGTTATTTTTGCGCAACCAAACATAATGCTAGTTTATTTTTGATTGAACCAAAATAATCAAAAGCAATGGACGAATTAAAACAACAAACAAACTAAAAAATTACAAGCAACAAAAAATTGATTGATATGGAAATGGAAATGGATATCAGAGCACTTAACGAATTAATACAAAAAGAAAGCTCCTTTGTAGATATCATCAATATCGAAATGGGGAAAGTGATTGTAGGTCAGAAACACATGGTTGAAAGCCTATTAATTGGCTTACTTTCCGATGGACACATTTTATTGGAAGGAGTTCCAGGCTTAGCCAAAACGCTGGCAATTACCTCACTAGCCAAAATTATGGATGCCAAATTCAGCAGAATTCAGTTCACCCCCGATTTATTACCCGCTGACCTTTTAGGTACAATGATTTATAGTCAAAAGAAAGAGAGTTTCGAGACCCGTAAAGGGCCAATCTTTGCCAACTTTATTTTGGCTGATGAAATAAATCGTGCCCCTGCAAAAGTGCAAAGCGCACTACTGGAAGCCATGCAAGAGCGCCAAGTTACCCTAGGCGATTCAACCTATAAACTCCCTAATCCTTTCCTAGTATTAGCCACCCAAAACCCCATCGAACAAGAAGGAACCTATCCACTTCCCGAAGCCCAAGTGGATCGTTTTATGCTAAAAGTAGTCATCGACTATCCTAGTAAAGAAGAAGAAAAAGTCATCTTACGCGCTCAAATAGCCAATACTAAACCTGAAAATCAAAAGGTTATAAACCCAGAGGATATCATAAGGGCAAGAGAAATAGTGCGCAAAGTCTATGTTGACGAAAAAATCGAAAATTACATCACTGATATCGTTTTCGCCAGTCGTTACCCTTCAAAATACGGACTCGATAAATACAAAAACTTAATAAGTTTTGGAGGCTCACCGCGAGCAAGTATAAGCATGGCACTAGCAGCAAAAGCCTACGCTTTTATCAAACGTCGTGGCTATGTAATTCCTGAAGATGTTAGAGCAGTTTGCTACGATGTAATGCGTCACAGAATTGGCCTCACCTACGAAGCTGAAGCCGAAAATATCAAATCGGTGGATATCATCAGCGAAATTCTAAATACCGTTGAAGTGCCTTAGTCATTGGCTTGCAAGTACATTTCTTTTATTTTACAAGCCTTTAAATAAGCTTTTTGAAAAAACAATTTTCATGAATCTATTAACGAATAAGCCTTGAATACGACCGACACCAAAGACATCATTAAGCGAGTCAGAAAAATCGAAATTAAAACCCGAAGAATGTCAAATCAGATATTCTCGGGGCATTATCATTCTGCTTTCAAAGGACGGGGGATGGCTTTTAGCGAAGTACGGGAGTACCAGTTTGGTGACGATATCCGAAATATCGACTGGAATGTTACCGCCCGTTTCAATCATCCCTTTGTTAAAGTTTTCGAAGAAGAACGCGAACTCACGGTAATGCTTTTGATTGACGTGAGTGCTTCCAATCTTTTTGGCACCAATACTCATTTCAAATCGGAAGTAATCACCGAATTAGCAGCCGTTTTAGCCTTTTCTGCCATTCAAAATAATGATAAAGTTGGGGTGATTTTCTTTAGCAATCAAGTAGAAAAATTCATCAGCCCTGCTAAAGGAAGAAGTCATATTCTCCGTATTATCAGAGAGTTAATTAGTTTTAACGCAAGCCAAACTAAAACCAATATTGAAGAAGCTTTGCGCTATTTGACCAATGTCATCAAAAAGCAATGTACGGCCTTTATCCTCTCCGATTTTCAGGATCAAAACTTTCAAACTGCACTGAAAATTGCTGGTAAAAAACATGATTTAACCGCGGTTAAGGTAAACGATTTTCGAGAAACTCAGCTCGAAAACATTGGCTTAATCAAAGTACAGGATCTCGAAAACCAGCAAGAACGTTTTATCGATACCAGCGATGCAAAAGTGCGTCAGGCTTATCGTAATTGGTATTTGACACAAGAGCAATATGCCGTTAATTCGTTTCGCAAATCAGGGGTTGACTTTATCCAAGTAATGACGGGTGAGGATTACGTGAAACCTTTGGTTAAACTTTTTAAAATGAGAGAAAGTAGATTTTAGTATGAAAAACATAAAAATTCAAATCCTTCTTATCTTTGCACTTTTGGGCTTTATGCCGCTATTTGCTCAAACCCCAATTGTAAAATCAAGCCTCGATACCAATGCTATTTTGATTGGAGATCAAACTGTTTTACATTTTCAAATTACCCAACAAAAAGATCAAATCGTAAGCTGGCCAAATTGGAACGATACTATCACTAAGCAAGTTGAAATCCTTGGAATCCTTAAACTAGATTCCACCACTTTACCCAACAATCAATTGCTAATCGATTTGCGATTATTAATAACTTCTTGGGATACAGGTTATATCGTAATTCCTCCACAAAGTTTTCGTTATGATGTGCTGAACGACTCAAGCTTTAGAAGTTTTCAATCCGAACCTCTACTTATGCAGGTTAAAAATGTAGCGGTGGATTTGAAAAAAGAAATTAAAGACATCAAACCCATACTCGAAGAACCTTGGACTTGGAAAGAACTTATCCCCTATTTAATTGCTGTGCTGATTGTTTTGATACTTGCTGCCATTGCTTTTTACATTTGGAAACGAATAAAAAATAAGCAGCCTATATTAAGTTTACCAAAAAAACCGGCCATTCCTGCCCATCTGATAGCCATTGAAAAACTAAACCAGTTAAACCAGCAGAAACTCTGGCAACAAGGACATCACAAAGCGTACTATTCGGAACTTACCGACATCATGCGTACCTATATGGAAGCACAATTACGTTTTTCGGCTATGGAAATGATTAGCGAAGACATCATCAGTCAGCTGAAAAAAATGAAAATAGAAGATACCCTGTTAAAAGAAAGCGAAAAAATTCTAAAACTCGCTGATTTTGTGAAATTTGCAAAAACACAGCCTCTAGGCGACGAGAGTAGCGCAGCCCTAAAATGGGCTTATAATTTTGTGGAAATTACCCGTCCTAAGGCAGATGTAGATGTTGAAAAAAAGGAGGTTAACCGATGATTTCGTATTTCAAAAGCCTCACTTTTGCACAACCATATTGGCTGTTGCTCATGCTTATCATTCCTGCCCTAATTGCCTATTACTGGTGGAAGAACAAGCATCAATTTGCCTCTTTACAACTCAGTGGAGTAGACTGGGTTAAAAGTGTGCAACCGAATTTTAAAACTCGTTTTAGAGCGCTGCCATTTGCTTTGCGTATGATTGCCCTTGCACTGCTTATCATCGTTATGGCTCGCCCACAAACCAGCAATCGGCAAAAGCAAGTACACATCGAAGGCATCGACATTATGCTAGCCATTGACATTTCGGGCAGTATGCGAGCCCGCGACTTGCGCCCTGACCGTTTGGAAGCGGCCAAAGAAGTAGCAGTCAATTTCATTAAAAGCAGATCAAACGACCGCATTGGATTGGTAGTTTTCAGTGGCGAAGCTTTTACGCAATGCCCTTTAACCACCGACCACACGGTTCTAATTGACCTTTTTAAACCTATCAAAAGTGGAATAATTGAGGATGGCACGGCCATTGGCGATGGTTTGGCAACCGCAGTCAATCGAATTAAAGATAGTGAAGCCATTAGCCGAGTAATTATTTTACTAACCGATGGCGTTCAAAATATGGGCAGCATCGACCCTATTACCGCCGCCGAAATTGCAAAATCTTTTGGCATAAGAGTCTATACCATTGGCGTTGGAACCCATGGAACCGCTCCAATGCCCGTCACAACGCCTTTTGGCGAACAAATGATGGATGTAGAGGTGAAAATTGATGAACCAATTTTGAAAAAAGTTGCCCAAATTACTGACGGACAATATTTTAGAGCTACTGACAAATCCAGCCTTAATAAAGTGTATGCCAAAATAGATGCGCTCGAAAAATCGAAAATTGATGTCAATATTTTCCAAAACAAAACCGAGGAGTTCATCCATTTTGCCATTGCCGCGCTGCTTTTATTATTAGCCGACTTAATTTTAAGATTTACCATTTTTAGAATAAAACCATAAAGAAATATGAATATTTTTAGATTTGAACATCCCGAATATTTATACGGTTTAATCATCGTTCCAATCGCTTGGATACTCTTATGGTGGATGATTTTCCAACAGAAGAAAAACTGGTCGAAATTTGGGGAGCTTAGTCTTGTAAACCAATTGATTCCAGACATAAGCTATGGACTCAAAAGATTGAAAATAAGCCTACTTATGGTGGCGCTGAGCAGCTTAATTCTAGCGATTGCCAATCCTCAAATCGGTTCAAAAATAGAGAAAGTACAACGCAAAGGAATTGATATGATTATCGCGGTCGACATTTCAAACTCCATGTTGGCCGAAGACCTGAAACCCAACCGTTTAACGCGTGCAAAACGAGAAATATCAAAAATGGTGGATCAACTCAGTGGCGACCGAATTGGCATTATTGTATTTGCCGGAAAAGCCTACACTCAACTTCCAATTACCACGGATTACAGCGCTGCTAAAATGTTCCTGTCGACGGTTAATACCGACTTTATCAGCTCGCAAGGAACAAGTATCGCGGCGGCTATCGAAATGGCCAGAAATACTTTCAAAAACGAATCTGACAAAGATAAATCTATCCAAAGAAACAAAGCTATCGTTATCATTACCGATGGTGAAGACCACGAAGAAGGCGCCATGGAAGAAGCCCAACGGGCAGCCAAAGACCATATAAAAATATTCACCATTGGCATGGGAACCTTAAATGGAGCACCCATTCCCGATTATCGAAATGGAACCAAAATAGGTTATAAAAAAGACCAAGACGGCCATACCGTTATCTCCAAATTCAATGAAAGCCTGTTGCAAAATATTGCCAAAGAAACCGATGGAACTTATTCAAGAGCCAGCAATAGCCAATCACATCTTAAACATATTTTGGATGAAATCAATAAATTGGACAAATCAAATATTGAGACCCAAACTTTTAAAGACTACGAAAGTAGATTTCAAATTTTTGCTGCCATCACTATCCTACTCCTTTTTATTGAAACATTACTGAGTGAGAAAAAGAGAAAATGGTTAAAGTTTAATATTTTTGAAGCAAAAAGCAAAAAATTAGAAAAGATAAAAACCCAAATAAGCAAACCCCTTTCGCTACTTATAGGAATCGTTTTGTTCAGTTTTTTCAATACCTATGCGCAAGACAATCAGCGCAAAGCCGTACAATATACCCGTCAAGGAAACGAAGCCTATAAACAAAAAGATTTTCAAACCGCCGAAGAAAAATATCAGTTGGCTTTACTAGAATCTACGGACTATTTCAAAGCTAGTTATAACTTAGCCAATAATTTGTATAAGCAGAAAAAATACAAAGAAGCTGCTGAATCGTATCAAAGCCTACTTAACAAAGAAAACAATCCGAGCGTTAAATCAAGTTTATACCATAATTTGGGTAACAGCCAACTGATGCAAAAAGAATATGAGAAAAGCATAGAAGCCTATAAACAAGCCCTTAAGCTAAATCCTAAAGACCAAAATAGTAGATATAATTTAGCCTACGCCATGAAAATGCTGGATCAGCAAAATAAAGATCAACAAAATAAAGATCAGCAGAATAAAGATCAGCAGAATAAAGATCAGCAGAATAAAGATCAACAAAATAAGGATCAGCAGAATAAAGATCAACAAAATAAGGATCAGCAAAATAAGGATCAGCAGAATAAAGATCAGAAAAATCAAGACCAGCAAAAGCAAGCCGCTAAAATGGACAAAAAGGAGGCTGAATTATTGCTAAAAGCCATGGCTGAAAAAGAGAAAGATACTAAAGAAAAAGTAGATAAACGAAAAGTACAAGTAAGCAAAACAAGCGTTCAAAAAGACTGGTAAAATGAAATCACCTAACACCACCCCAACAAACTATTTCCTCGCCCTGCTGCTTTTATTTTTGAGCATCAACGCATGGTCGCAAGAAGTGAAATTTACAGTTGACGCCCCATCGAGCGTTGTGCAGGGGGAGCAATTCCAAATTACTTATACCACCAATGTGTCTGGCGAAATTAAAAATCCAGATTTTAAAAATTTTCAGTTTCTTGGCGGACCCAGCACCAGCAGCTCCACCAGCATGCAAATTATCAATGGAAGAACACTCTCAAGCACTAGCATTTCATATACCTACTACCTAAGCGCCAATCAATTAGGTAGTTTCAAAACCCCTATTGCCAGCTTGACCTATAAAGGAAAAGTTTATAAGACGACTGCTGGCAGCATTGAAGTATTAAAAGGCGCCAATACCGCTCAAAATAACAAGCAGAGCAGCGCCACACAAGAAACAAATGACGAATCATTCAACCCTGACGGACTAGTTTTTGTGCGTTCAATTCTCAGCAAAAAACAAGTTTATGTTGGAGAACCAGTGCTACTAACTCAAAAACTTTATTCCAAAGAAAATATTACCAATATCACCGATTTCAAAGAACCTAGCTATACTGGCTTTTGGAAAGAAGTTATTGATATTGGTGAATTAAAACTTAGCCGTGAGGTCGTTAATGGACAGTCCTACAATGTGGTTATCTTACAGAAGGCTATGATTTTCCCCCAAAAATCGGGCAAATTAAGCATTGGCTCTTTCGATCTGAGCGCGGTAATACAAATAATAAAAAAACGGAAAGCCCGCGATCGATTTGAACAAATGATGTATGGAAATATTGTTCAATATTATGATAATCAAAATGTTAAAGTCAACTCACCAGTTATACAATTAAATGTAAAAGACTTGCCAAACAACAAACCTAGTGGTTTTTCTGGCGTAGTTGGTCATTTTAATATTAAAGCTGAGGTCGATAAAAAGGAGGTGAAGGCCAATGATGCTATCAATCTTAAAATAACCGTCAGTGGCGAAGGAAATATTGAACTATTAGAAGCCCCGAATTTGGTTTTTCCTCCCGATTTTGAAGTGTATGATCCCAAACTGACCAAACAAATCAGCAAAACAAGCGAAGGAATTTCAGGTAAAAAAAACTACGATTATTTGATAATCCCACGACAAGAAGGCGAATTTATTATCCCTAGCTACAGTTTCAGCTATTTCAATCCGCATACTGAGCATTACGAAAACTGTAGCTCACCAGCATTTACCATTAAGGTACTGAAGGGCGACGGCGCGCAAGTTGCCACCAACCTACCAGCAGGAGCCAATCGCGACGAGATAAAATACATTGGCAAAGATATCCGCTACCTTATGTTGGAATTAGGTAAACTAGAACAAATCGACACGCATTATTTTAATTCTATTGGCCACTTACTAAGCCTTATTTTGTCGCCTTTTTTCGCGATTGGTTTAATCTTTCTGATAAAAAAACAGCAACAAAGACGCGGCAATCGATCCCTTATGCGCTTGAAAAAAGCCAATGCAGTCGCTAATAAACGTTTGAAAATGGCCCAAAAATACTTGAAGTCTAACGAAGAGGCTCCTTTTTATGAAGAATTATCAAAGGCACTTTGGGGTTACCTTGCCGATAAATTTAATATCAGCTTATCAGAACTCTCAATGATTAATATTCAATCTCATTTGCAAGCCAAAAACGTTGAGCAACAGCAAATTGAAGAGGTAATCCAAATTCTAGAATCATGTGAATTTGCCCGCTATGCACCCAAACAATTATTGCACAACCGACAAGACTTATATAATAGTAGCATTCACATTATTAGTAACATTGAAAAATCATTGAAATAGGTTTTACCGTAAATTAAAAGTATTAAACAATTGATAATAAAACTATTACACATGAAAAAGTTTATCAGTTTAACCATATTAATCGCCTTGATGCCGCTCTTTATGTGGGCTGAATCCGCTAAAACTTTATTCGAAATAGCCGGCGATCATTATCAAAAAGGGGAATATCAACAAAGCATTTCTCTCTACGACTCTCTCATCCATCAAAACCTTGAATCGGCCGCCATTTATTACAATATGGGCAACGCATATTTTAAACTCGATCAGGTAACCAAAGCCATTTATTTTTATGAAAAAGCCAAAAAACTCGAGCCAAATAATGAAGATGTCACCTATAATCTCGAGTTAGCAAACACCCGAATTGCCGACCGTATAGAAACAGTGCCTACATTTTTTCTTAAAAATTGGTGGAATATACTGCTCAATACCTTCACCGAAAAGCAATGGATGTATCTCAATACTAGTATGTTTATTATTTTTTTAAGCTTTGTGGTTCTCTTTTTTACTACAAACAAAACTAATTTGCGAAAATTCTATTTTGGCTTTGGTCTGTTTTTCCTTAGCCTAAGTATTCTTAATGGATTTGTAGGCTATCGAAGTTATACCATCAAGAACAGCCATAATACTGCCATCATCTTCACTCCGACTGTAAACATAAAAAGCGCTCCAGATGAAAAGAGTAGCACACTCTTTATCCTACACCAAGGTTCAAAAATAAAGCTGTTGAGCGAATCACAACAATGGCAAAAAGTTAAGATTGCCAATGGTAGCGAAGGCTGGCTGCTGAAATCTGATTTTATGACTATCTAGAGATTTCAATTGCAAAATCACCAATAAACATGAAAATCAATCAAGGATTTTCAATGATAATTATTAGACTATTTAACAAATCGGCAAAACCAAAAGCTGAAAAATGTATTAGCTTTGCAAAACTTCAGCTCTCAATTACAAAGAGTTTGATTTATAAAGAAGAGTGGAGAGAATAGGCTCTATGAAACTCTGACAACCTCCCCAAAAAGGGAAAGGTGCCAACACCTAAATTTCAAGGACAAGCCTTGGGATGATTATAAATTGACAAATCATTGGAATTACTCATCTTCTGACAATTTTTTATCAAACCCAAGTCAAAGCCTAAACCTTAAAAATGTTAGGAAATGACTAAATTAACTACGCTTAAAAAGCTCCTTCAGAACCGAGTCCTCGTTCTAGACGGTGCAATGGGTACCATGATACAGCAATATCATCTTGAAGAAAAAGACTATAGCGGTGAACGTTTTGCTCATTGGAAACAATCCCTTAAAGGGAATAATGACTTGCTCAATCTTACTCAACCACAGATAATTGCACAGATTCACCGCGAATATTTAGAAGCCGGTGCCGACATCATCGAAACCAATACTTTTAATGGAACCCGCATTTCGATGGCAGATTATGGCATGGAAGACCTAGTGTACGAAATCAATTACCAAGGGGCAAAAATAGCTCGACAATTAGCCGATGAGTTTACTGCCGTCAATCCCAACAAGCCTCGATTTGTAGCCGGCTCCATTGGCCCTACCAATAAAACCGCCAGCATGTCGCCCGAAGTAAACGACCCTGGTTTTAGAGCCGTTGACTTTGATCAGCTTAAAAACAACTACTTTGAACAGGCTACTGCTCTCCTCAATGGAGGCGCTGATATTTTGCTCATTGAAACTATTTTCGACACCTTAAATGCCAAAGCAGCACTCTTTGCCATCAACGAAATAATGGAATCAAGAGGCGAAAAGTTGCCAATTATGGTTTCGGGAACCATCACGGATGCCAGCGGCAGAATCTTATCAGGTCAAACCTTAGAGGCTTTCTTAAATGCACTCTCGCATATTGAGCTGCTAAGTATCGGTCTCAATTGTGCCTTAGGTGCACAAGAAATGCGTCCACATCTGAAAGAATTAGCTGAAAAATCTCCCTTCTTTGTTTCTGCTCACCCCAATGCTGGTTTGCCGAACCAGTTTGGTGCTTACGACCAAAGCCCCGAAATCATGGCCACACATATTCATGATTTTCTGGATCACGCATTCACCAATATTATCGGTGGATGCTGCGGTACTACCCCTGAGCATATCAAAGCCTTTGCACAACTTGCTAAAAATGCCAAAGCAAGACCTATTCCTACTCGAAATCCACAAACAAAACTAAGTGGTTTAGAGGCTGTTAACATCAGTCCAGACAGTAATTTTGTCAACATAGGCGAAAGAACCAATGTTAGCGGTTCAAGGCAATTTGCACGACTTATCAGAGAGAAAAAATATGAACTTGCCCTCGAAGTCGCCTTACATCAAGTGGAAGGTGGCGCACAAATCATCGATATTTGCATGGACGATGGAATGCTTGATGCTAAAACCGAAATGACGCATTTCCTGAATCTTATTGCCTCAGAACCAGATATCGCAAAGCTGCCAGTGATGATTGATAGTTCCAAATGGGAAGTTATAGAAGCTGGTCTAAAATGTCATCAAGGCAAAGCAATTGTCAACTCCATTAGTTTAAAGGAAGGCGAAGAAGCTTTTATTCATAGAGCCAAACTAATTCAAAGTTATGGTGCTGCTTGTGTGGTAATGGCTTTCGACGAAAATGGACAAGCTTCTGATTATCAAAGTAAAATAGACATTTGTAAACGCGCTTACCTTTTGCTTATCGAAAAAGCTCATTTTGCGCCCGAAAATATCATCTTCGACCCTAACATTTTAAGTATTGGAACCGGGATTGACGAGCATCGAAATTATGCCGTCGATTTTATCAATGCAAGCCGCTGGATAAAAGCCAATTTACCCCATGCCAAAGTAAGCGGTGGAGTTAGCAATCTTTCTTTCGCATTCAGGGGAAATGATACCGTTCGGGAAGCCATTCATAGCGTGTTTCTATTTTACGCCATTCAGGCAGGCATGGACATGGGCATTGTCAATCCCGCCTTGCTTCAAATCTATGATGACATTCCGAAAGACCTGTTGGAACTTACCGAAGACTTAGTGCTGAATCGGCGCGAAGATGCCACCGAACGATTGCTTAATTTTGCTGAAGGAACTCACAAAACCGATGAGGCTGAAGTGAAAAGTGCACAAGCAGCCTGGAGAACCGATGTAATTGGAAAAAGACTCTCCTACTCATTAATAAAAGGCATAAACCAATTTATTGAAGAAGACATACATGAAGCACGCCTCCATTATCCATCGGCTTTATCCATAATTGAAGGTCCACTAATGGATGGCATGAATACCGTCGGCGATCTTTTTGGATCCGGCAAAATGTTTCTGCCACAAGTTGTAAAAAGTGCACGCGTAATGAAAAAAGCGGTTGCTGTATTGCTTCCGTTTATTGAATCCGAAAATGTAGGAAGCAGAAGCAGCGCCGGCAAAGTGCTACTGGCCACCGTCAAAGGCGATGTACACGACATTGGAAAGAACATTGTCAGCGTAGTTCTGGCCTGTAATAATTTCGAAATTATCGATTTGGGTGTGATGGTTCCTAACGAAAAAATAATACAAGCAGCCATTGATAACCAAGTGGATATCATAGGATTAAGCGGACTTATCACCCCATCATTGGATGAAATGATTCAATTTGCGCAAGAAATGGAACGCATGCAACTAAAAATACCAATTCTGATTGGCGGAGCCACTACTTCCGAAATACATACCGCCGTGAAGATAGCTCCACAAACCAATAATCCAGTTATTTATGTGAAAGATGCAGGACAAAGCGTAAACATTAGCGCTAAATTATTGGCTAAAACAGCCCAAATATTTGCGGTAGAATACCGCGAAAAATATTTGAAGATAGCCGAGAAACACTTTAACGCTCAGCAAGTTAAAAGCAATGTGAGTTTTGAAGATGCCAATTCAAAAGCCTTTCAATGGAATTCTTTAAATGCAAAGATAATCGCACCAAAGCAATTGGGAATTCAATATTTCCATCAATTTCCGATCAGCGAAATTATCCCTTTTATCGACTGGAGTTTCTTCTTTCATTCATGGCGTATTGTGGGTAAATTTCCTGATATCTTTAATGATCCAATAAAAGGAGTAGAAGCTAAAGAATTGTACGACAATGCGCTAGTGATGCTTAAAGAAATCGAATCGCAACAAAAGCTTACTGCTAAAGCAGCCGTGGGAATTTTCAAAGCTAAAAGGGAGAAGAACACCATTTTCATATCCCATCAAGATCAAGATTATCCTTTTGAATTTCTTCGCAATCAAGAAAGTAAGAAAGAACAAAATCTATCCCTAAGCGACTTCATAGCCCCCGTTTCAGAAAAAACTGATGACTATTTGGGTCTTTTTGTAGTTAGTACCGGTTTTGATATAGAGCCATGGATTGCGCAATATGAAAGCGAAAATGATGATTACAATGTAATTATGATAAAGATACTGGCAGATCGATTAGCTGAAGCATTTGCCGAACTTATGCATTTCAAAGTACGAACTGAATTGTGGGGCTACGCCAGCCACGAGCCTCTTGATTATCAACAATTGCTGAAGGAACGTTATCAAGGCATTCGCCCTGCGCCAGGCTATGGCGCTTGCCCAGAACATAGCGAAAAGCGCAAAATATTTGATCTGATGCAGGTAGAGAGTGAATTAGGCATTATCCTCACCGAAAGTTACGCCATGTATCCAGCAGCAAGTGTTAGCGGGTATTATTTTGCACACCCACAGGCCAAATATTTCAATGTGGGAAAAATTGATAAAGACCAAGTGGAAGATTATTCTAGTCGTAAAGGAATCAACTTGGCAGATGCCGAAAAATTATTAAATCCAAACTTAAATTATCGATAGATGAAAGTTATAGACCATATTCAGAAATCCAATAAAACACTGCTTTCCTTTGAAATACTCCCCCCTTTGAAAGGAGAACATTTTCAGCATTTGGAAGCCAATATTACCAGATTACTCCCCTATCATCCTAGTTTTATTGATGTTACTTATCATCAACAGGAAGTTGAATATAGAGAACTCAAAGATGGGAATCTGCAAAAGAGAACCATCCGCAAACGACCTGGAACGGTTGGTATTTCGGCTGCTATCCAATTCAAGACACAAGTTGATGTGGTACCTCATCTGATTTGTGGCGGTTTCAGTAAAGAAGACACCGAAAATGCACTCATTGATTTACACTTTTTAGAAATCGACAACATACTGATTATCAGAGGAGATCCTGTCAGTAACCAAAAGCAATTTGTGCCAGAATCCAATGGACATAAGCACGCAATCGGATTGGTGCAGCAAGTGGTAGACTTAAACAAAGGAATCTATTTGGATGACGAATTAGAAAACAATCACCCTACTAATTTCTGTATTGGTGTAGCCGGATACCCTGAGAAACATGCCGAAGCGCCTAACTTACAAATGGACTTACACTATCTAAAAGCAAAGGTAGATGCTGGTGCTGAATACATTGTCACTCAAATGTTTTTCGACAATCAAAAGTACTTCGACTTTGTTGCACATTGTAGGGCTGCTGGTATTGATGTGCCCATTATTCCTGGTTTGAAAGTACTCTCAAGCGTTAAGCAGTTGATGATTTTGCCACAAACATTCCATATCGATTTACCCGATGATTTAGTAAAAGAAGCCCTGAAATGCAAAGATAATGCAGCCATCAAGCAAGTTGGCGTAGAATGGTCAATTCAGCAGTCGAAAGAGCTTATGGCTCATCAAGTGCCTGTGCTCCATTACTATACAATGGGAAAATCTGATAATATTGAACAAATTGTAAAGTCGGTTTTTTAAAACACAGTGAAATTAAGGCTAATGCTTAAGCTGCTGAATAAGTGAATCTTCAAAGGCAGACTTAATTGCTATCACCTCCGACAAATGCTGATTAGGAATGGTGGTTGACAGAACATATTGTTGTAACTTCCACTTTCCTAATATTTTAACCGTTACTCCCGATCCACGACATAGTTTCATCTGAGTATCCAACAGCTCGTCGAACCAAGCAATATCGCCATTTTTGCCCACATAAATATGTCGGTCGATACTCTTGAAATTCCAAGCTTGCTTACGATCAAAAAAAGGCTTAGCCCAGCGCATAAACGATACTTTATCCCAATGTTCGCTGGCATCGGTTCCCATAAAAGTGGCATCAGGCGCATAAAAGCTGAAATAGGTTTCAAAATCAGCGGTGGCAGCGGCTAGATTTAAAGAATCGAGCATGCTTGCAATTTGTATTTGCTCTTCCGCAAGATTTAGTTTCGATGAAGGCTGCGCGAGTTGTGAATCGTTACTACATCCAAACAAGAGTGAAAGAAATGCAAAAGGGAGTATTATATGCAATATTGTCAATGGGTTAAGTGATTTCATTTTAATTAATTTTAGCAAGGAAGTCGAATAGAAAATAAATACGGATTATTTTAATGGTATCATAAATATTTTTAAGTCCATCAATATCAATCATAGGCTTTGCAAAAAGAAAAAGCGCCATAAGGCGCTTTTTCTGGTTAAAAAAAAACAAATGGATTATTTTTTCTTCAAGGAATTTACAAATTTGTATTGAGGAGCTTGTGCAGTAGCATCATATCTCCAAATAATGACCACTGGGTAAGGATTTACCCAAGCTGCATCAATGGTAATGGTATAATCTTTTGTAACTTCAGCTGCATCAGCTGGATTGGTAGAAATCAATTCGCCATAGGAACCTGCAGTAGCAGCTGTTCTTAATACAAAATCATGTTTGTAATCATCGTTAGGATAACTATTGGAAGTACCAGATTGCTTATATTGTCCTGAAGTAGAATTGCCATTAATACCATCTTCGAGTACTAATACGCTTATATAATAAGCTCCAGCAGTGGGAGAAAAGAATTTAGTTTTAGTTTTTACAGTCATACTGGTACCAGATATCGAATAAGAATAATCTACACCAGCTTCAGCCCCTTTTGTTAATAGATCAGTCATAGCCGTTGCGCTAGTTGTCTTTACATCACCAACCCAAAAGGATGGAATTCCGCCCCCTGTAGTTCTATCGGCAGTAAAACCTCCGTAATAACTGTTAGTCATTGGGTCGTTTGAACCATGGGCAGTAAGTACAGCTCCATTAGGAGCAGCGGTAGCATAATCATGAATTAAAGGTGCTCCCCAATTCCCACAATGTCCACACCAAGTAGCAGTGTAATTAATGGCAAATCCGTTCTGAGTTGAAGTTGGCGCAAGTTGTGCCTCTTCTTCTTCATCCTTATTACAAGCGGCGAAAACAAGCAAAAAAGCAAATAAAAGCATTGATAGTTTTTTCATTTTGATTGATTTAAAGATTAATATTGGTTGTTTGGTGTTTATATGTCACAAAGATATATAATTTTATTTACCATTAAATAACAGTAAAATAATAATCTAAGGAGTCAACTAGATAGCTCAAAACTGAAAATGGCGCTTAGAGATTTAAAGCCTTATAATCAATATCATGTACAAAAGGAATTAATCAGAGCCTCTGAAAACAGAACAATAAGCCAAATAAAGCTGAAGTAAAAATATTAATACACGATCTATCTGAGCATAAAATATTACCAAGTCCCTAAAAAGGTTCGCGGTAATTAAAAATTCAAGTAGTTTTGTAATGGTAAGTTAACCATACTTCAAAAGGCTAACTGGTACAAGAAAGGAAGATTACAGTGTTGAAGTGGATCGCTTAAACGGTATTTTTTTAGAATTCCTTTAAAAAAACATAAAATGAAAGCAATACTCATTGGGGCTAGGTGCAAGTGGTAAAGATTTGCTAAAGCTGCTATTAGAAGATAAAACCATTGAACAAGTGGATGTTTTTGTTCGCCGACCTTTGGATTTGATGCATAAAAAGTTGAAAATTCACCTATTTGATTTTGACCGCATGGAAGAATGGAAAAACCAAGTACAAGGGGATGTTTTATTTTCCTGTTTGGGTACAACCCTTCGGGCAGATGGAAGCAAGCAAGCCCAATGAAAAATTGATTATACCTATCAATATTAGTTTGCTCAAGCAGCCAAAGAAAATGGGGTGGCAAACTATGTGCTCGTTTCAGCAGAACATGCTTCACCAAAATCCCTCCTATTTTACTCCAAAATGAAAGGTCAATTAGAAGAAGACGTCAAAGCATTGGGATTTTCGAAACTAATTATATTCAATCCACCTCTGCTTATTCGAGAAAAAAGTGATCGAAAAACGGCAGTTTTCATAGCGAAATTATTAAATGCTTTTAACTCAATAGGCGTGCTACTCAGTCAGAAACCACTGTCTACCAAAACATTAGCTTTAGCGATGTTGAAATCTGTAAAGACTTTAAAAGAGGGAGGACACGCCATTCAAGGACAAAGAATTGCTGCCTTTGTGGAAGTGAGTAAATGAGTTTCGATGGAAATTAAAATACCTACTCCAGGTCCGTTTTATTTGAACACTAGCCCATATCTTCTTGCAAATTTAGTTTTTACGATTGGCAAAAAACTGTTGTTTTCGCATTAGCTTTTCTTTTTCAAAAGCTTTTTTCTCTTGCGCATTCATCTCTTTATCTGTTTGTGGAAAAGGATGCTTGTTAACCACAGGAATTCTAATTTGAATCAGTTTTTCGATATCCTTAATACTGGCATTTTCCTCGGGTTCGCAAAGCGAAAGAGCCATTCCTTGATCACCAGCACGTCCCGAACGGCCAATACGGTGTACATAAGTTTCAGAAATATTGGGAATGTCGTAGTTAATCACATATTTTAGTTTTTCGATATCGATACCGCGAGCCGCAATATCAGTAGCTACCAATACGCGTATCTTCTTATCTTTAAACAAATTAAGCGCTTTCTGCCGCTGAGTTTGCGCTTTATCACCATGAATGGCTAAAGCACTAATTTTTTTACCACTAAGATATTTTACAATCTTATCAGCGCCATGTTTGGTTCGTGAAAAAAGCAGCACTTGGTCCATTTTAGTATCCCCGAGCAGGTATAACAATAATTCGTTTTTATTGGATTTATTGGTATAGTACAGAAATTGCTGAATCGTTTCGGCGGTAGAGGAAGCAGGGCTAACTTCTACTTTTTTGGGATTAATAAGTATTTTGCGCGAAAGATCAATAATATTTTGGGGCATGGTAGCCGAAAAGAAAAGGGACTGACGTTGGCGCGGCAAAAGGGAAATTATTCGCTTGATATCGTGAATAAAACCCATATCGAGCATACGGTCGGCTTCATCCAAAACAAAATATTCGATGTGGTTTAGATTGATAAAACCTTGGTCTAACAAATCGAGCAAGCGACCGGGGGTAGCAATGAGCACCTCCACGCCATTTTGTAGCGCTTTAGTTTGCAAATGTTGCGAAACACCTCCAAAAATCACTGTATTTCTGATGCGCGTAAAATGGCCATAAGTAGAGAAACTCTCGCCAATTTGAATGGCTAATTCGCGGGTTGGCGTAACAACTAGCGCTTTGATGGCTTTAGAACGATTAGTTTTTTCGCGTTCGTTATACAGCAATTGCAATATTGGAATTGCAAAGGCGGCTGTTTTTCCAGTCCCTGTTTGCGCACTGCCAAGTACATCGTGTCTGTCTAAAATTAAAGGAATTGCTTGTGCTTGAATGGGTGTAGGTTCAATATATTTCTCTAGAACGAGCGCTTTAAGAATCGGGTCAATTAACTGTAAATCTTCAAATATCATTTATAAATTTTCGGCAAAAGTAATCCTCTTTTCGCAAATTTCAATTTTATTATTGAAACCGATTGACCTAGAACAACACAGAACAGGACTGATTTATTCATAAATAATTGATATTAAGTGGTTACGTTAGTATTATTAAAGGACTAATCCACAAAAAGCGCTTTGTTTTTTGCACCCTTATTAAGCGCGAAAAGGAGTTTATAGTAATCAACAAGCATCCTTACGGAAAATTTTATCCACTTAAGATTGAACTAGAAAACGTATTATTTGACTCTTGGAAATTTCCATTTCACATATTCATTTTTCGAGTGAAATTTCTCCTTAAAACCACCCCAAAAACCTAATAATTCCTTGAAACTTCAGTACGGTCAGATTCCTAAGCACTTATTTTCGCTTAAATGATAATATCGCCGTTTTGATATCATCAATACTCTTATTAGTGGTGTCATTTGTCGTCCCTAAAAATATGTAGTAGTATTGGTCAATAAATAAAATCACTTGATAAATGTTTTCAAGCTCCCCTGAACTTTTACTTTTTGCAGTTGCAAATATTTCAAATCCACTCAACCCATCAATGCTTATTTCATTTGTGTATTCAATTCTTTCGATTTCAATTGGTAACTGCTCAATTCTATTTATAGAAAATAGTTTTTTGTCTTCTGTATTTAACGGTGAAAACGACTTGCCGATCACCAAATTAGTCTTATCTGCGTTGTTTGTTGGCAATTGTCCATCTACGGTGAATATTAAGGAGTTAGACATGCTCTTAGCAAAAATCAATTTCGTTTGTGAAACATCAACCGAATAATCTATCGCCTCAAAGGGATCTATATTTTTGTCAGCATCATATAAAACGCTAAGCATAGATTTTTT
>DYSI01000052.1 GCA_020718275.1 Draconibacterium orientale | reverse complement strand
TATTCTTTAATGCTAAATTAGATATGTTTTCACTCAAAAACTTGTAGTGCCATATATTTAAGAATTGTTTGCATAAGTAATTAATTTAATTTCCTCCCATGCGCTGGGAGCGATTGCGGGCAATAGGTTTGCTTCTCTTGATTTGGGTATTGCCCTACCTTTTGGTAGACCCTGCTTCTTAAACACTAGGAGAAGCCAACCCTCATCAAACTTATTTTTCCCCAACCAAAAAATATCAATAAAAAACGAACTCCTTCTTCTTTTGCCGATGGCGAGCTGCAAATTGTTACAATCAAACAGCCTTGGCTTTGCTGCAAAATACCATCTAACACCATTCGCTAAACCACCAAAGAAACCCTCAAGCCAAATCGTAACTGCTTGATTAATATATATATATATATATATATATATACTTCAAGAAAGCCACTTTTAAAAAGTTATTTTGTCCGATGAATTGAATTGACTGCAAAGCGATTAAGTTTAGTGATTTCGACGACCAAAGCTAGCGATTTTTGAATTGCTTTTACATTGGATTGAAAATAAACTTCAATGATAAATTTGTATCCTAAATTAATTAAAATCCTTCCCTTAATTTCCTATTTAAATTATTGTTTGTAAGCATGTTAATGAATTATTATTGTAAATTAATCAGATCTTAACAATTTCGGATTTTATATCATTCCATATTGTGTAATTTTGCCAGATGGATTTCAAACTAGTATCAGAATTTCAACCAACTGGTGATCAACCAGAGGCCATTAAGCAATTGGTAGAAAGCATTCGGAGCGGTCAAAAAGCACAAGTATTGTTGGGGGTTACAGGCTCGGGCAAAACATTTACGGTTGCCAACGTAATTGCGCAGCTCAACCGTCCTACCCTTGTTCTAAGTCACAATAAAACTTTAGCTGCGCAGCTTTATGGGGAGTTTAAGCAATTTTTTCCCTTAAACGCAGTCGAGTATTTTGTGTCGTATTACGATTATTATCAGCCGGAAGCATATATTCCCTCCACAAATACCTACATCGAAAAAGACTTACAAATAAATGATGAAATCGATAAATTACGATTAAGCACTACCTCTTCACTCCTCTCTGGTCGTAGAGATGTCATAGTGGTTTCATCTGTTTCATGCATTTATTCGCTAGGAAATCCCGATGACTTTTCAAACAATATTATTACCGTTAGGCGTGGGCAAAAAATAGGAAGAGATTTATTATTGAGGCAATTAGTTAATAGTTTGTATTCGCGCTCAGAGCTCGATTTTCAACGTGGAAATTTTCGGGTAAAAGGAGAATCAGTAGATATCTTCCCCGCCAATTTGGATTATGCTTACCGCATTGTTTTTTGGGGCGATGAAGTTGAAACCATTGAAAGCATTGAAGTTAGTTCGGGAAAAGGCTTTGAAAAACTCGATTTTATTAAAATCAATCCTGCCAATATTTTTGTTGCCAATCAAGCCAATATGCGCGAAAATCTATTTGCCATTCAAGATGATTTGGTGAAGCAAATCGACTTTTTAAAAGAAGCTGGAAAACATTTGGAGGCAAAGCGTCTTGAAGACCGCGTAAACTATGATTTAGAAATGATCAAAGAGCTTGGCTATTGCTCTGGTATTGAAAATTACAGCCGATATTTCGATGGTCGCAAACCTGGTGATCGCCCTTTTGTATTGCTCGACTATTTTCCGGAGGACTTTTTATTGGTGGTAGACGAAAGTCATGTTACCGTTTCGCAGATTAGAGCCATGTATGGCGGCGACCGATCCAGGAAGCAGAATTTAGTAGAATATGGCTTTAGATTACCTTCTGCCATGGACAATAGACCATTGATATACAATGAATTTGAGCAATTAACTAATCAAACGATTTACGTTTCGGCCACGCCTGCCGATTACGAATTAGCGCGTTCCGAAGGATTAGTTGTTGAGCAAGTTATTCGTCCAACAGGACTTTTAGATCCTGTCATTGAAGTTCGCCCTAGTTTAAACCAAGTGGATGATTTGCTCGATGAAATTGAAAAACGCGTGCAATTGAACGAACGAATTCTTGTTACGACCCTGACTAAAAGAATGGCCGAGGAGCTCAATAAATACATGCTAAATCTTGGCGTGCGGAGTAAATACATTCATTCCGAAGTGGACACTTTGGAACGGGTAGAGATTTTGCGAGAGTTACGTTTAGGTAGTTTTGATGTGTTGGTTGGGGTTAATTTATTAAGAGAAGGCTTGGATTTACCCGAAGTTTCGCTCGTGGCTATTTTAGATGCAGATAAAGAAGGCTTTTTAAGATCAGAACGATCCTTGACTCAAACGGCAGGTCGGGCTGCTCGTAATATCAATAGTTTGGTCATTATGTATGCGGATAAAGTAACGAAATCCATGCAAAGAACTATGGATGAAACACTTAGACGACGTGCTAAGCAAATGGCTTATAATGAAGAACACTATATCACTCCTACGCAAATTACTCGTTCCATTGATGCCATAATGAATCAAACTGCCGTGGCCGATTCTAAATCGAATGCGGATCATACTAAAAATTATTCACAAATCCCCAAAGCATCAATTGCTGCGGATCCTGTTATTGCCTATATGTCTGCCGACCAGCTGAAAAAGACTATTCAAAAAGCTAAAAAGAGCATGAATGAGGCCGTTAAAGAACTTGACTTTGTGGAGGCAGCTCGCTACCGTGATGAGATTAAAGCGCTTACCGAACTCCTTGAAATTAAAAAGTAACCTTTTTTATTTTCTTTTGATACTTTGATAATTTTTTTCCTATTTTTGAAATGGCATTCATTCAACCTTTTATATTTTTAATGGGAGTCAAATATTTGGATAGTAGTATTAAAATTCTTGCCATATCGCTATGAAAACTAAATCAAAATTAATATCCTTGTTGCTTATTTTAAGCGTTTTTAGCCCGACAATCATTCATGCGCAGACAATACAATATTGCAACTCAGTAATTGTAGGCCTTTGGGCAACTTCAAGATATAACCATAAGACTATCAAAGATTTAAAGGTGACTTTGGTGGATGCCGAAGGAAAACCTTATTTGGTGCAAAAGTCAATTTTCACCGACAAAGGTAAGTTTGTTGAAAATATTGAGCAAACAGCCACTTTTTGGCAAAACCCTTTGCCAAATAAAGATTTAAAGCACAAAAATCCAAATATTGAAACCCGCCACTTTGACTTTGCCAAAGATCATTACCTCTTTATTGCCGCAGTTAATGAAGTAATCCCTGGCAAACTCTTTATTAAAATTGAAGATGTTGACGGTATTGCCATTGGTGGCGAATTTGAAACCGTTGTGATTTCCATCAAATCAGAACACATCAAGTCTTTATGTAATAAAGGTCTCAAAAATCCTTATAGTTCAGATAATTACCAAGCCCGCTATATCGTTCTGCCTGACAAGAAAAATCCTACTGAGAAACACACCGAGGATTATAATTTTGATGGTAAACTCGATTATTGCATCGCAAATCCTTCTGATAGCGCTTTGATGAAATACTATTTCTATAATCCAACAACCAACGATTATGATTATAGTCCACTACTCAGTTCTTTGTATGACTTAAAATTTGATTGGGTAAAAAAATCCATTAAAGGCTATCAAATAACCACAACAAAAACCAGCAAAACCACTGACACCTACGAATGGGTAAATAATGCGATGACCTTAACCGAAAGATATGTGGTTACTTTAATTGACGCTGAAAAAGAAACCTATAAAACCCAATACTTTAAGTTAGAAAATGGTAAATTATCACTTATCAAGGAAGATATAGAGGAGTAAAAATCCTTTAGATTACCTAATTCCTATTTTAATTTACTCTCTCCAAGTTGGAAAAATTATACGCTTAAATGTTTTTGTCTGCTAAAACATTGAAATATTGTGGTTTATATTTTTATCTTTTACGAAAACTATTCTGTTAAGTCATTTTTTGTGAGGCTCACTTGATTTTTCTTCATCAATATGAGAATTGATATTTCGATTTGTCTAGTAATGATAAAATGATAAATATTAACTTTCTATAAGACTTTAATTCTTGTATTTTTTCACAGTTAGCCATATATTTGTCATTTAAATTTAACAACAACAATTCACCTAGTTTTTTAACCAAATCCATTTAAAAAAAATATTTCACTAGCTCAAGTATCAATATTAATTTTTCTAGATTTCTCCTTATGAGATATTCAATTAACATAGACCATGAACATCGAGTTATAAATTACACCCACGATGGCTCAATTTCATTAGCTCAATTAGAGGAAGCATGGGATCAATTACTTGGCTGTAAGGAGTTTACTGAGCAATCTTTTAATCTATTATCAGACTATCGCGGAGGAAAATTAATATTATCAAAAGAGAATTTAAAGTTTGTAAATGATTTTTTACGTTCTGTACGAGTGATTTTGGAAGGAAAAAAGCAGGCCGTGGTTGTCGACGATCCCGTTTCAACGGCCATTTCAATCCTCTTTGAAGAAAAAATGCTATTAGACATTAAGTTTAAAGTTAAAACTTTTTCAACGATGGAAGCAGCGCTTAAATGGTTAGTTCAATAAAAAAAACGACTCAACAAATTAGCTGAATCGTTTTTTTTGTATTACAAAACATTGTTGTCCGATAAAAAAACTACTAAATTACTGAAATGGACTAAATATAATTTTTAACGGACAATAGTGATTACAAAAATTTCCTTTTTTAAAATTTGATCAGTCAATTATCCTGCATGCAAATTCTCGGCATCAGGAAGCATACCGGCCAATTTGCCAGGTTCATGAATTAAGATTGGAATATGTTGAGGACAAATCCAGTAATTCACTTTTTGATAACTAAGCTGAACTAGAGGTACTTGCGAATCATCTTTTTTACAAAAGATACATTCTTGGTGATTGTTATTTTCCATAAAATAGTTTTTAAATGTTTTCACAAAAATACTACTTTAATGTATTAATTAACCAATGCTTTGGTTAAATTTGCAATTAATTTAAAATACCCGCTGCAAGATGAATGAATATTTTTTCGATAATGGTCATAAACGCGAAAATACCAATTGTGTAAAATATGATTTAAGGAAGACAGTTTTTGGCAACGAATCGCTAATTCCAATGTGGGTTGCCGATATGGATTTTGCCACTCCTCCCTTTGTTTTAGAAGCAATACAAGAAAGATTAAAACATCCAATTTTAGGCTATAGCACCCGAGGAAAAGCCTATTATGAAGCAATTATCTTCTGGTTACAAGCGCGACATCAGTGGACAGTAGAATCGAGTCAGGTATCTTTTTCACCCGGCGTAGTGCCAGGTTTGGTGATGGCAATTCTGGCAATTAGCAAACCAGCCGACAAAATAATTATCCAATCGCCTGTTTATCATCCATTTTATAGTGCTATAAAAGATAATAATCGGCAAATTCTCGAAAATCCACTTAAGAATTGTAATGGAAATTATGAAATGGATTTTGAACAACTTGAATTATTAATGCAAGAGAGACCAAAAGCCATCTTGATTTCAAACCCACACAATCCGGTAGGCCGAGTGTGGAAAAAGGAAGAATTAGCTCGCTTAGTAGAAATATGTTATAATAATAAAGTAATTATTTTAAGTGATGAAATCCATTCAGATCTGGTCTATTCACCCAATCAACATATTCCCCTACTTTCTATTTCCCAAAAAGCTGTTGAAATTGGTTTTTGCTTTATGTCACCCAGCAAAACATTCAATTTAGCAGGACTTTCAACCTCCTATGTTATCAGTCAAAATGCAGCATTGCTTCAAAAGTACAATCAAATGTTAGAAAACTTTCATCTGGGGCAAGGGAATATTTTTGGAGCAATTGCACTAGAAGCAGCTTATTCATTAGAAGGGGGAAATTGGCTAAATCAACTCTTGATTTATCTTACTCAAAATATTGAATATGTTCGTAATTTTATTGGTCAACATTTTCCACAAGTGCAAATTAGTCCAACAGAAGCTACATATTTACAATGGATTAACATGGAATCATTCCAAATGTCTGATGAAGCATTATTTAAATTTTGGATTGATGAAGTAGGCGTTGGTATTAATGAAGGACGTATTTTTGGCACCAACGGAAGTGGCTTTATTCGTTTAAATATTGCCGCTCCATTTACTATTATCAAACTAAGTATGGACAAATTATTAGCAGCCACTAAAAGACTTGGCTATTGATTGAGTACCTTTGCCCACGAAAAAAAGTTCTAAAAACAACAAAATGCGAAAAAAAGTTGATTTTCTGGTAATTGGGTCAGGCATAGCTGGACTAAGTTATGCGCTTACGGTTGCTAAACATGGCAAAGTGATTGTTGTTTCAAAGTCCATTGCTGATGAAACCTCTACCAAGTATGCACAAGGTGGAATTGCCGCTGTGATGTATTCCCCCGATTCGTTCGAGAAACATGTACAAGACACGCTCATTGCAGGAGCCGGACTTTGTAACGAAGAGGTGGTGAGAAGTGTAGTAAGCGAAGGTCGCGAACGGATAGAGGAACTTATCAAGTGGGGTGCTGATTTCGATAAGCAGCAAGACGGTTCTTTCTCACTTGGCCGCGAAGGTGGACATTCCGAAAATAGAATCCTACATCATAAAGATTCCACAGGTAAAGAAATTATCCGTGCTCTACTGCGAAAAGTGAAAGCAAATCCCAATATAGAATTGTTGGAAGGTTATTTTGCACTCGACCTTATTACGCAACATCATTTGGGTGAACTCATTACCAGAAGAAGTGATGATATTCAATGCTTTGGTGTTTATATTTTAAATCCAAAGACTAAACGAATCGATACCATTCTATCAAAAATAACTATGATTGCTTCCGGAGGTATTGGCAATGCCTATCGAACTACCACCAATCCAGTGGTTGCTACCGGCGACGGCATTTCGATGGCTTATCGAGCCAAAGCACTGGTCGAAAACATGGAGTTTATTCAATTCCACCCAACCAGTTTATACAATCCTGGTGAAAAACCATCCTTTTTAATAACCGAAGCTTTAAGAGGATTTGGTGGTATTTTGCGCAATCAAAAGGGCGAAAGTTTTATGGCTAAATATGATGAGCGCATGGAATTAGCCCCACGTGATATTGTCACCAGAGCCATTGACACCGAAATGAAATATCATGGAATAAGTTATGTTTACCTTGATTGCCGACATCTCGATAAGGAAGAACTCATTCAGGAATTCCCGGGTATTTTTGCTAAATGTTTGAGTATTGGCATCGATATTCGTAAAGATATGATTCCCGTAGTGCCTGCCGCTCATTATGTTTGTGGTGGCATTACAGTCGACAACAACAGTCAATCGAGTATTCGTCATTTGTACGCATCCGGCGAATGTACTTATACTGGTTTACATGGAGCCAATCGACTAGCTTCCAATTCATTACTCGAAGCAGTTGTATTTTCGCACCGCGCAGCCGAAGACTCAATTCGTCGGCTTAATGGTATTAGCTGGAATAATGCAGTGCCCGATTGGAATGACCAGGGCATGGTGCTCAATGAAGAAATGATTCTTATCACCCAAACAATGCGAGAGTTGCAAAATATTATGAATTCTTATGTCAGTATTGTTCGCTCCGATCTTCGTTTGAATCGAGCCCTCAATCGATTAAATTTATTATATTCTGAAACGGAGGAATTATATAAAAAATCAATCCTTAATAAAGAACTCTGTGAGCTACGCAACCTTATCAACGTTTCTTATCTCATCGTCAAAATGGCGCTAAATCGTAAGGAAAGTGTTGGACTGCATTACTCAACAGATTATCCTCAACGCGAAGGTTGGCAGACTATTCACCTAAGCGAACATTAAGAAAAGCTAAGCTGGCAATCCACCTTACATACTTGAAAGTTGTTAAAGGATGAAGTTCACTACTATACTTAATTCTTGCAACTGAAATTTGGCTTTCAATTTCATTTGCATTTTATAACATATTTAGTTTAGTTCAATTGATGAATTCATGCTGGCAATTAAAATATTGTATTTCAATTTATTAAACTCTTTAACACCCAACAAAACGAAGCAAGAACTTAAAGCTATCCAATCGTAAGTTCAATTAGTAAATGCAACTTTTAAGCGTATTCGTGTATTCTTAATATTGCAATGCTTTTTCAGCACAGATTTATATGGAATATAATTCGGGACAAGGGAAAGTAGAAAAACTGAATTTTTAAACCACTCATAAATTCTTTGATTTGGGTTGCAATTATTCCAATTATGAGCAGCATAAAAATATTTGAGAGCAAGAAAGTTCGTAGCCATTACGATACAGAAAAAGAAATTTGGTATTTTTCTATTATTGATGTGATTGAAATCTTAACTGATAGCTCTGTACCCAAAAGGTATTGGAGCGATTTAAAAAAGAAGTTATCCAATGAAGGAAGTTAAGTGTACGAAAATATCGTACACTTGAAAATGCAAGCCGAAGACAGAAAAATGCGTGAAACTGATGTTGTGCCGACACACTAACACTACTCCGCATCATACAATCCATACCATCGCCCAAAGCTGAACCATTTAAGCAATGGTTAGCAAAAGTTGGCTACGAAAGAATGTAAGAAATATCAGACCCAAGCCAAAGTATAGAGAGGGCAAGAGAAAACTGGCAAAAAATAGGTCGTAGTGAGAAATGGATTCAGCAACGCATGACAGGGCAAGAAACCCGAAACAAGCTAACCGATTATTGGAAAGAAAGCGGAGTCGAAAAATCAGATGAAATTGCGCTTCTCACAAATATTATACATCAAGAATGGACAGGATTAACCGTTACGAAACATAAAGATTTAAAAGGGCTAAAAAGCCAAAACCTAGGTGACCACATGAGCGAAGCCGAACTAATATTTACAGCCCTTGCGGAACTATCAACCCGTCAAATAGCCGAAACAGATGAAGTAAAAGGATTAATCGAGAATGCAAAAGCCAGTAAAAAAGGAGGTAAAATTGCAAAAGATGCTCGATTAAAATTGGAAGAGCAAACCGAAAAAAAGTGGTTACTGGCGACAATTTTTTAACACTGGCAAAAGAAAGAAAGAAATTGAAATAAAATGCCTCGGCAGAGGATAATATGGCAAAATGATTATCAATATAGTTGCCATTGCAAAACTCACTTCCGAGAACTATCAGCTCAATCAGACTCCAACATCAGCCTAGCCTTTGTAAGCAATATGGATGAGTTTGTAAACAACAAAATTGCATTTGCAAGTTAAATCTGCCAATTGTATTTGCCATATAAAAATGCAAACTCATACAAACATTTTTATTAGCTTTGCGACCGATTTTGACACACACACAAACAACTAAATATATCTTTATGAGGAAATTGCCCATCATCATCAGTTTATTAATACTTTTTAGTTTTAGTGCAATTCTCCAAGCACAGAGTCTGGCAAATTTTGGTCAAAAAGAAATCCAAAAAGACCCAGTTAGTTGGAAGCAATCTTTCAAAAAAACCGGCAATGGTGAATATACCATCACATTTGTTGCAACAGCCGAACCTAAATGGCATTTCTATTCGCAGTACACTGAAGGCACTATGCCAATGGTTTTCACTTTTGACAAACCCAACGGTTATAAACCCATTGGAAAGGTAAAGGAATCTCCAAAACCAAAAGAAGAATTTGACGATCTCTTAGGCGGATTAACAAAGTATTGGGATAAAACTGCAAATTTTAGTCAGAAAATAAAAATTACTCAAAGCGAACTTATCACCGTTAAAGGATTCATTGATTATCAAGCATGTATCGAAGGGGCATGTACCGCGTTGTCCTATGAATTTAACATACAAATTGACGCCAGTAAGGATAATATAGAGGTAATTCCTGCTGAAACCACCAATAATATTAAAGATACCGCTACGGCACAAAGTGCACAGAAAAGTACTGATTCAAGTGCCAATATAACTGAAGCAAGTCAGAAAGCCCTTGATCAGAATGACCTTAAAGCACAATGGTATAAGCCCGTAATCGACCAATTGCAAGCCTATGAAAACAACCATAGCATTGCCGACAAATCACTCCTTTTTATTTTTATCGCTGGTTTCCTTGGCGGTCTTATTGCGCTGGTAACCCCTTGCGTTTGGCCAATGATTCCTATGACCGTAAGCTACTTTATCAAGCAAGCCGATAAAGGAAAAGGGAAACGAAATGCCGTCATTTATGGTTTTTCGATAATCTTAATTTACGTCACACTAGGATTAGGGGTAACATTACTTTTTGGTGCCGATAAATTAAACGAATGGTCCACCTCTGCTGCATTTAATGTTTTCTTCTTTGCGCTTCTTGTAGTTTTTGCGGCAGCTTTTTTAGGGGCTTTTGAATTGCAATTACCAACAAGTTGGGTCAACAAAATGGATGCTAAGGCCGACAGAACCAGTGGTTTACTCAGCATTTTCTTTATGGCTTTCACCCTAGCTTTGGTTTCGTTTTCCTGCACTGGTCCTATCATTGGCACTTTATTGGTTGAAGCAGTACAAAACGGAGCCCTAGCGCCACTAGTCGGGATGGTGGGATTCTCAATGGCTTTAGCCATTCCTTTTACACTCTTTGCCATTTTCCCAACCATGATGAAAGCCATGCCTAAATCTGGCGGTTGGCTCAATTCGGTGAAAGTTGTACTTGGCTTTTTAGAACTCGCTTTAGCCCTTAAATTTTTATCCAATGCCGACCTCGCCTACCATTGGGGAATTCTTGATCGTGAAACTTTCTTAGTTTTATGGATTGTCCTTTTTGCTATGTTAGGTTTCTATTTGTTGGGCAAAATCCGATTCAATCACGATAGCCCTGTCGATAAAATTGGCGTTGGCCGTTTTGGATTGGCAAGCATTTCTTTTGCCTTTGCACTCTATATGGTGCCAGGCTTATGGGGCGCTCCTTTAAAAGCTATCTCGGCTTTTTCACCCCCTCAATTTACCCAAGACTTTGATTTATATGGTGGCGCAGTTCATGCAAAATTTGAAAATTACGACGAAGGAATGGCCTATGCAAAAGCGAATAATAAACCAGTGCTAGTAGACTTTACTGGCTTCGGTTGTGTCAACTGCCGAAATATGGAGGCTGCCGTTTGGACAGATCCTAGAGTAAAACAGTATTTGGAAGAAGAATATGTGCTGATTTCACTTTATGTGGATGATCGCAAATTATTGCCTGAAAATCAGCAATATGTATCGAAAATAAATGGTAAAACCATCCGAAATGTTGGTAATAAATGGAGTGAGTTGCAATTTGGTAAATTCGGTACTCAGTCGCAACCATATTATTTTCTTTTGGATAACGAAGGTAATTTACTCAATGGCGCTGAAGCCTACAACCTTGATGTAGATAATTATTTGAAGTTTCTTAAAACAGGTCTCGAAAACTATAAAAAGCAAAACTAAGCATCTATCAAGCGTTTCAATAAAGGCAATGATTGGTTTCGTTGCCTTTTTTATTTTGAAATTTTGCATCTAAAACTATAATACACATCACACGTGTCCGAACAAATTGAGTTTTAGCTAGTTTTAGCCAATTTTCAATTTT
>DYSI01000016.1 GCA_020718275.1 Draconibacterium orientale | reverse complement strand
CCATAAAATCGACGGCAAATATTTACAGAGATATCTTGACGAATTTTGCTATAAATTCAATAGAAGGTATTTTGGTGAAGGGCTTTTTGATCGTTTACTTATCGCTGTTTCAAATAAACCTGTGGTATGATTAAGGATGAGCAAAAAGGTAAAAAGAAAACATATTAAGCAATCAGCAGCAAGTAAAAAGGTAACGGTTAATTTGTTTTAAATTAAGAGGAAATTTAGCCTGTTAATTCAATTAAAAAATACTCAGATTTATAGGGCGCTATTTTTTAGTTGGTATTATTCAACTTACCAAGCTCGTTTTAACCCGCTTGCAGTGTTCATTTCTGTTTAAATTGCAATGTCAGTATCAGCTTATCAGCGGAGACAATTTTTCCCGAAATTGAGCAAGGTAGCAATTATTTTATAAAGAGAATTTTAGCAGTAGCCGTTTGCTCGCCACTTTCGTCGGTCGAAAAAACTAAGTAGACGCCACTGGCTACCTTTTCACCATTTCCATTCTTTCCATTCCAAATGGCTTGACCTCCTAATGCGGTGGTTTCAAAAACTAAATTACCAGAAATATCGGTGATTTTTACATTGGCATTCTCCACTGTTCCTTTGATAGCGATGAGTCCTTCGTACTCAGGTCGTACTGGATTTGGAAAAACACTAAGGCTAGTTTCTTGATATTCACTGCCTTCTGTTGCAGTACTTCGGAAAGAGATGATGCCGTTTTCGGTACCAAAAAACACTTCGCCACTTTGATGGTCGATTGCAATGCTATAAATATTATCGCTGAGCAAGGGGCTATTACTACGGTTAAAATGATATATCTGTTTGCTTCCATCCTCCGACATCAGGAAAACACCTGCATTGCGCGTCCCAAACCATTTGCGATTTGCCCCGTCGATGGCTATTGAACTTACCGTTTCGGATTCTAAAAGATATTGCGAAATGCCTTCTTGTTCGATATAAATCTGTTTGGCATCATAATTTTGATTGCTAAAAACCAATTCAGGAGAATAGAAAACGGCTACGCCTTCGTCCGTTCCCACCCAAATTGCACCTTTTTGATCTTTTGCCAAACAATTCACGCCCATCACTGGCAGTTTGCCTTGGTTGTCGGCATCGGTAATTTTCTTTTTTAAATCATCTGTTGTGTTGTCGGGTGTATTCTGGTCATTATACACCACAATGCCTCCACCGCGTGGAATAATAATCCATTTTTGACCCAAATCGTCAATAATCAAATCGCCCACGGCATTGTCAGTAATATAAGGAGATAGATTAAGTGCTTTCCAGCTACCATTTGGTTTTCTGAAACTTAGCGCATTACTATTGGAACTATTGGTGACCCAAAGATAATTTTGCTGATCGAATGCTAGGCCAGCCACGCCAACAAATCCGTTGTAATTCACCGCATCTGAAAGGCTGCTGTTTTGCTCGTTATAAATAGTCACTAATTGATTATTGCGAAAATGTAAAAGACCATTTCCCCAACTTGCCACAAAAACCTCACTGGAATTTTCTGGATTTACCATCACTTTCATCACATCCACAATGCTGTCGAAGATGGGCGTATTGCTATAGTTGAATGATTGCCACTGTTGGTTTTGAAAAGTATAAATTCCTTTTTTGGCATAGGCAGCTCCCCAATTACTTTCAATCCCACCAGAGGCAACCCATAGCTGACCTTGGGTGCAGCTCATGGAATAGACATTCTTAAAGGTTGGTCCGCCCGGTTTATAGAAAAAATAGGCCCATTCTCGCGTATTATGTACCAATGATTCGTTCTTATCGGCAATCCAAAAGCTGCCCTTTTTATCCACAATTACGTCATTTACCGAAGGACTTGTTTCTCCATAACTATAAGCTAAGAAATTGGCACTTAAGTTATTATAAAAATAATGGAAATTGTATTCTTGTGCAAAAATCAAGGTGTCACCAAAGCTTCGTATCCGGTGGGTCGGTTGATGCGAAATGCCATTGAAAACACTCCAAATGCCATTCTGCTTATAATAAACGGTGTCTGTACCATAAGTGCTTCCAGCATTATTTACAAAAACATCACCTTGATGGCAGGTCACAAGATTATAACTTGCAAGTGGTTTTGGTAAATTAGTTTCTAAATGCCAATTTGAATAATCGCTCAAATTGGGTTCTGAGATAGATGCCTGATAGAGGCCTTCGCTGGTGGCGGCATAAAAATTTTGGTCGTCGTAGGCGAGGTCATGCACGGAAATGTTTTTTCCATTGGGTCCAATGTAATAAGTACCTTTAATTTCGCGCTTTATGGGGTCTAAAACAACTATTCCAAAATCGGTACTTAGATATATTAATGAGTTGAAAAAGGTAATTCTATTTATTCGCTTACTTCCAATCATCGACTTTCGCTTGATGTCTGAAATATTAATAACTTGATCGTTTTTTACCAAATCGATATTAGCATTTTCGTAGGCAATAACCAAAAAACCACTCTTAGCATCAAATTCCATAGAGGCAATATTTACATCTGAAAGCCCTGATATTGTTGACATTCTAACGATTTGATCTTCGTTTTGATCCAGATAGAAAGCGCTAAACGGGGTGGCTGCATATATCCTATTTGATTCCCCTTCTGCTACGGCGATGGTTTGAGAGTAAGGTAAATGTTCGCGCCAAGCTTCTAATTCTATCTGCGAAAAAATATAGCTTGGGAAAAATAGTAAGACTAAAAGGATTGATTTAAATGGAAAATTATGCATAGTTATTTTTGACATTTGGTGAATGATATGGTGGCAATTATGCTTTTAATACCGACCATTTATAACTTCAAAAGTAAATTTTTATTGCATGCGTGGCGCAAGAAATAACACGCTAAGCTACCAAAATGAAAAAGCGAATTCTCCTAAAATACACGGTCAAGTTGAAGTGGAGGGATGCTGAAAAATTGCTTTTAATTCCTTAGTTTCACTTTTTTGAACTCCATGCTGGAATAAACTTTGCCCGTTACATTTACATACGTAATCGCTGCTTTTATATAATCTTGTAGTCTACCGAGAGTTATTTATAAGGAAACACTCTTAATAATTTTGTGGAAAACAAGTTTAACTTTTATCTTTTTGCAGTTAAATAAACTTATTTTTGTCGACCAATAAACCAAAACAATCACTTTAAATTTGATCGTTAATGCAACAGTTTTTAAGTCAAAATCTCTTTGTTTTGGAGGCAGATTCGCCCAATATGAATTTTAGAAACGCTATAATAATAATTTCCAAAAATTCCTCCTTAGTTTAAGGGGGTATTTTTTTAACCAGCTGTTAATGAACAATAAAAGAGCAAGTTTAGTATTAGAAGACGGTAGTCAATACGAAGGAATAAGCTTTGGCTACCAGCAAAGTGTTGCCGGCGAAGTGGTTTTCAATACGGCCATGACCGGTTACCCTGAAAGTTTAACAGATCCATCCTACAAAGGTCAGATTTTAGTTGCTACTTATCCAATTATTGGCAATTATGGAGTTCCGCAAAAAGGCGAAAAAGACCACATGCTTATGCATTACGAATCTGACCGAATCCAAATTAGTGGATTTGTAATTTCGTATTATAGTGAAGATTATAGCCATTGGAATGCTGAAAAGAGTCTGGAAGATTGGATGATTGAAAATAAAATTCCTGGCATTCATGGCATCGATACGCGGGCTCTGACTAAGCATTTGCGCGAGAAAGGGGCTATGCTGGGTAAAATCATTGTTGACGATGTAGATGTTGAATGGGATGATCCGAATGCTCGTAACCTTGTGGATGAAGTTAGTATTCGCGAAACCCAAATTTATGGTCAGGGTAAATACCGGATTTTGTTAATCGATTGCGGTGTTAAAAACAATATAATCAGACATCTATTGAAACGCGATACGACGATAATCAGAGTTCCTTGGGATTATGATTTTAGTCAAATTGCTTACGATGGCTTGTTCATCAGCAATGGTCCTGGCGATCCGCAGCTATGTATTCCTACCATCAAAAATTTGGAGTTGGCTTTCAGAAATGATGAGCCAATCTTTGGGATTTGCCTAGGAAACCAATTAATGTCTATCGCCTCTGGCGCAAATACTTATAAATTGAAATACGGTCATCGTAGTCATAATCAACCTGTCTTGCATGTCGGTACCAATAATGCCTACATTACTTCCCAAAATCATGGATTTGCAGTGGATAACAATAGTTTAAGTTCGGATTGGGAACCTCTGTTTATCAATCTAAACGATGAAACGAATGAAGGTTTTAAACATAAAACGAAGCCTTTTTTTAGCACCCAATTTCACCCCGAAGCATCTAGTGGACCCACTGATACCGAATTTCTGTTTGATGAATTTATGGACTTAATTAAAACTTCTAAGCAATAAATGATGAATACAAAACCCAATAAAGTGCTGATATTAGGGTCTGGGGCTCTAAAAATAGGTGAGGCTGGTGAATTTGATTATAGCGGTTCACAAGCATTGAAGGCGCTTAGAGAAGAAGGAATTTATACCATTTTAGTAAATCCTAATATTGCTACTGTGCAAACTTCGGAAGGGATTGCTGATAAGATTTATTTCTTGCCAATTACCACTGAATTTGTTACCAAAATTATAGAAAAGGAAAAACCTGATAGTATTTATCTTTCTTTTGGTGGTCAAACCGCGCTCAATTGTGGAATCGATTTATTCCAAAAAGGGATTCTCAAGCAAAATAACGTTCGCGTGCTTGGAACGCCTATCGAGGCAATTCAAATTACCGAAGACCGTCAATTGTTTGCGGACTTACTGAAAAGTATCCAAGTGAAAACACCCGAAAGTATTTCTGCAGAAACAGTAGAAGAAGCTTTAGCGGCTGCCGCCCAAATTGGATATCCCATTATCACTCGCGCAGCTTTTACCCTTGGTGGTCAAGGAAGTGGATTCTGTTATCAGGATGATGATTTGCGCATTTTGGCTGAACAAGCTTTTGCTTATAGCCCTCAAATCTTAATTGAAAAATCGCTGAAAGGATGGAAAGAAGTTGAATATGAGGTCGTACGCGATCGTTTTGATAATTGTATTACCGTTTGTAATATGGAGAACTTTGATCCGCTAGGCATCCATACCGGCGAAAGTATTGTTGTGGCTCCTTCACAAACCCTTAGCAATACCGAATACCATAAGCTGCGCGAAATTTCTATTAAAATAATTAGGAGAGTTGGTGTGGTTGGAGAATGCAATGTGCAGTTTGCCTTGGATCCCAAAAGTGAGGATTATCGCGTGATTGAAGTGAATGCACGCTTGTCGCGCTCTAGTGCGTTGGCCTCAAAAGCAACCGGCTATCCTTTGGCTTTTGTAGCTGCAAAACTCGGTTTGGGATATGGTTTACATCAGCTCAAAAATTCGGTTACCAAAACTACCTCGGCCTTCTTTGAACCTGCACTCGACTACATTACCTGTAAAATCCCTCGCTGGGATTTGAGCAAGTTTCATGGTGTGAATAAGGAGCTGGGCTCGTCCATGAAGAGTGTTGGCGAAATTATGGCTATCGGTAGGAGTTTCGAAGAGGTGATTCAGAAGGGATTACGTATGATTGGTCAAGGAATGCATGGCTTTACCGCTAATAAAGAAAGTCATATTGAGGATTTGGATAGCGAACTTTCTCGTCCAACAGATATGAGGATTTTTGCCATTGCCCATGCCCTTAAAAATGGCTATTCCGTCGAGCGTATTGTTTTACTCACCGGAATTGATCGCTGGTTTTTGAGTAAATTGAAAAATATTATCGATTTTGAAATAAAGCTTTCTAGCTTTAATCGTTTGCAAGATCTCGACCCTCAGTTCTTATTAAAGGCTAAAAAACATGGCTTTTCTGATTTTCAAATCGCTCGTACCGTCCTCAAAAGTTCTGATGAAAATATCGACCAAGATCTCCTCAAAGTACGGCAATTTAGAATCGCTCGCGGTATTCAACCTTATGTAAAACAGATTGATACACTGGCTGCAGAATATCCTGCACTGACCAATTATCTGTATTTGACTTATCATGGCAGCGAACATGATTTGCAGTTTGAACAAGACCAAAAGTCCATTATTGTTCTGGGTTCAGGTGCTTATCGAATTGGTAGCAGTGTGGAGTTCGACTGGGGAAGTGTAAATGCATTGTCCACGGTAAAAGAAGAGGGATATCGCTCGGTGATGATCAATTATAATCCCGAAACAGTTAGTACGGATTATGATATGAGCGACCGCTTGTATTTTGAGGAACTATCGCTCGAGCGAGTATTAGATATTATTGATTATGAGCTTCCTAAAGGAGTAATTGTTTCGGTTGGGGGTCAAATTCCAAATAATTTAGCCTTGCGATTACAACATCAAAAGGTGCCAATTTTGGGAACTTCACCGCTTTCGATTGATAGGGCAGAGGATCGCCATAAATTTTCTTCTATGCTTGATAAATTGGGAATCAATCAGCCACTTTGGAAAGAACTTAGCAGTATGGATGACATTCAGCTTTTTGCTAAAGAGGTTGGTTTTCCACTGCTGATTCGGCCTTCGTATGTGCTCAGTGGTGCAGCCATGAATGTGGTTTCTAACGATAATGAATTGAAATATTTTTTGCAACTGGCGGCTAATGTTAGCAAAAAACATCCTGTGGTGGTGAGCGAGTTTATCCAGCAAGCTAAAGAGATTGAATATGATGCCGTAGCTGATCATGGTGAAATAATCGCTTATGCTATCTCCGAACATATCGAATTTGCTGGCGTGCATTCTGGAGATGCTACGCTCGTTTTCCCGCCTCAAAAGGTTTATTTTGAAACCATCCGACGGATAAAGCGAATATCGAAACAGATTGCCAAAGAGCTGGATATCACAGGACCTTTCAATATCCAATTTTTGGCGCGCGATAACTTTGTGAAAGTTATAGAATGTAATTTGCGCGCTTCCCGTAGTTTCCCCTTCGTTTCCAAAGTGTTAAATCAGAATTTTATCAAAATGGCGACGCAGATTATGCTAGGACTTAAGGTTGAAAAACCCGCTAAAACGCTTTTTGATATCGATCATATTGGTATAAAAGCCTCGCAGTTTTCCTTCTCACGCCTCACCAAAGCGGACCCTGTTCTAGGCGTGGATATGGCTTCAACTGGTGAAGTGGGCTGTATCGGAAATAATTATTATGATACTATTTTGAAAGCGATGCTTTCGGTGGGTTATCGCGTTCCGAAAAAAGGAGTTCTCATCTCAAGCGGCGATATTCGTTCTAAAGTAGAATTATTGGCAGCAGCTAAATTAATGCAAATCAGAGGGTTAAATTTGTATGCAACCCAAGGTACGGCTGACTTTCTTGCTTCTCACGGCTTGGAAACTATTGTGGTTCATTGGCCCGACGACAAACGTAAACCTAATGCCATTGATCTGATGCATGATAAACGCATTGATTTTGTGGTGAATATTCCTAAAAACCTTAGCGAAGGCGAATTGAATAATGACTATACCATTAGACGTACTGCGGTGGATTTGAATATTCCAATTATCACTAACGCACGACTTGCTAGTGCCTTTATTACTGCTTTTTGCCAAGTGGAAGTGGCTGATTTGGAAATTGCTAGTTGGGATGAATATTTGGATTTTCCAACCAAATCATAATAGGGAAGTGGCGTTGCTCTTGTTTGGTCTCTTTTTGCTGATGCCGATGCCGCACCTTGACAATTTGTTTAGTATGATAAGAATTAGTTTATTGATAGTGTCAAGCAATTTTCTAAGTCTTTTCTAATACCTTTGTGTAGAAAATTTAAAATGCTGCCCTCAGATATTTTCGATACCCAAGGCAAATTATAGCCACTCGTTCTTTTGTAATTAATGCACCCAAATCAGAAAAATTTGACCTTTAATAGTAATCTTATAAAAATATAAAAATGAAAAAAATCCTTTACAGTCTTCTAGTTAGCTTTATGTTAATGACTGGAATACAAACTGTTGACGCGCAAACAGCCACTTTTACTTTTAAAACTGTAACTCCTGGAGGTAGTTTTTCTCCTCGACATGTGTTGGCTGTTTGGATTGAAAAGGAGGACGGAACCTTTGTAAAAACCCTGTTTCTACGCGCAGCGGCTCGCAAAGCGTACCTTTATACATGGCTTGCAAAATCAAGTAATAATGTTGTAGATGCGATCACAGGAACTACTTTAACTTCGCATCAATCGCATACTGTGCAATGGAATTGTAAAGATTTGACGGGCAATTGGGCTCCCGATGGCAATTATAAAATAGTGGTGGAGTTTACCGACCAACATGCTCAAGGTCCAATTTTTAGTCAAGCATTTACGAAATCAAGTAGTGTTAGCACCATTAGCCCTGCAAATCAAACTAATTTTATCGATATGAATTTCGTCTTTGATCCACTAGGCGTAGGGTTCGAATCGTTTGATGAAGCAAGTAATGCCATTGAAATTTTTCCAAATCCAAGTCACGGCAATTTCAACATTCGTTTTAATTCATCGATGCTTCAAAGCGGAAATCTTCAAATTCTAGATTATAGTGGACGAATTATAGAATCGCAATTTGTTGCTAATCAAGCAATGAACGCATTAATTCCAATCGATTTATCAAAACATGCTGCAGGGATTTACTTGTTGGTTTTCAAAAGTGAAGGACAAATTGCAGTTCGTAAACTTCTCCTTTGGTAGATAACACATTCGATAGTTTTACTATTTTTACAAATCGAATGCTAATAGATTACTAGGAGCTTGTGAAAAAAAGTGCGCATGAACTTGCTTGGATTTTGATACTGATGATTCCCATCTTCTTGTATTACTTTTTCCATTTTTTACCGATAGGCTCAAATATTGGTACTGGTTTTATCCATGGCGACTTACTTTCGTATATGTCCAATGCTCGCCAATATTATGATAATGAGGGATTTAGTTTGTTTTATTCTAATCCTTTTCAACTTGATAATCAAGGGACAAGGATCTATTTTCAATTTCAAACGCTGCTGTTAGCAGTTCTCTGGAAGATTACTCAAGCTGATGTGGGACTGTTGTTTGTGGCCTTTGGCATGCTCTCAACTTTTTTTGCTTTATGGATAAGTCTTCGTTTTTATAAAACTTATTTGGGCTGGAATTCCATGGCACATAAGCTTACTTTCATTCTTTTTATCTTTGGAGGCGGATTACTTTTGGTGGCTGGTTATGCTTTTTCGGTCGTGGAGAAAGGCGATTTTTATCAAGCCATATTCGAGACTTTCCGCTTTGATCCAGGTGGAGGCTTTTGGATGCTCAATTTCGGTCGTAATTTTATTTATCCGCTTGAAGCATACTATCATTTAATCAGTATGGCTATCCTTTTTGCGGTATTGCGTAAAAAGCATCTATTGTCTTCCATCTTACTATTTGTAATCGCTTTTTCGCATCCATTTTATGGAATTCAGTTTCTGTTGATTTTGATTGCCTATCAGCTTATCGAAGTCGTTGTGATAAAAGAGCATCAAAACAATCTGATCAAGGCATTAGTATTTAATGTTTTTACCTTAGCTTTATTTGCGTTTTATAATTTAGGATGGCTTTCGAGTTTCGATTCTCATGCTATTCTTATCAAACAGTGGTCGTTAAATTGGAGTTTTGACGTGGTAAGCCAATTATTAGCGTATGGATTGCTAGCCAGTTTATTTGTTTATTCCATTCGCAATACTCAAAGCTTTAAAACATTTTTTGCAGATTCATTTCACCGTTTCTTATTGGTTTATTTTCTTATTTCGCTGCTCTTAGCCAATCATGATTTATTTATTAAACCGATTCAGCCGCTGCATTTTACGCATGGCCATATTTACATCCCACTTTTTTTGATGACCGCCCCTTGGCTTATTTCCTTTTTTAAAAAATCCATGGATATCCGATTCCAATGGCTTCAAATTTTACTTTTTCTGCTGCTTATTTCGGATAATTTACTTTGGTTTCCTGCACAATACTATAATAATGCAACTCGATTAGCCTATGTGGCTGTTCGCGAAACACCGGATCAAAAGTCGGTTCTTAAATTTATTAATCAACATTTTGATTCAAATTATCTGCTGATTAGCAGTGATTTAGACTATTTGGCTACAGCCTATACTTCCGTTTATACTTTATTACCTCATCCCTACAACACTCCTTTTGTAGCAGATCGATTGCGACTAAGGGACGAAGTTTGGAAAAATCAGCATTGGCATTTACTGCCGCTGCAGAAGCTTATTTTTGCAGTTAACAAGTCGGAGGTAGATATGATTAATGCGCTACAATCTGATGGATTTACGCCTATTTTTCAAAACACTACTTACTTGGTTTTTGTAAAACACTGAAAGTAATTTTTGCAGGAGCTGGATTATATTTTTTCAGCTTTGGAATGAAATCCCCATGTATAAAAACTTTACTTTTGAGGTTTAAAATTTCATCTTTATGATTTATCGTAGTAAAGCTCCTTTGCGCTTAGGATTAGCTGGTGGAGGCACCGATGTGGCTCCTTATTGTGACCTTTTTGGTGGTGCCATTTTGAATGCAACTATTAATATGTATGCCCATGCTACCATTATGGAGCGCAATGATGGCTTGATCGTTTTGCATGCGCAAGATAAAAATGAACGCTATGAATTTGCATCAGTGGATCAATTACCAATTGATGGTAATTTGGATTTACTCAAAGGCATTTATAACCATATCGTACAAAACTATACGCACCGCGCCCTTTCTTTTGAATTGGTAACACGTGTTGACGCACCTGCCGGCTCTGGTTTGGGAACTTCCTCCACTTTGGTGGTGGCTATTCTTGGTGCCTTTGCCGAATGGCTCAATTTACCTTTTGGGGAATACGATTTAGCGAAAATTGCTTATCAAATCGAAAGAATTGAGCTAAATATGGCTGGTGGTAAGCAGGATCAATATGCGGCTACTTTCGGCGGGGTGAACTTTATGGAATTCTTTGCCGATGAGAAAGTAATCGTTAATCCTCTCCGCATCAGAAGTAAATATCTGGATGAATTAGCTAATAATCTTGTCTTGTATTATACCGAAACCTCACGTTTGAGTTCTAAAATTATTGAGGCTCAATCGCAAAATGTAAGCGGAAAGAACGAAAAAACTATTGATGCCATGCACAAACTCAAAGAACAAGCGCATCAAATGAAAGAAACTTTACTTCGCGGTAATATTGATACGATTGGTGATATTCTCAATTTCGGCTGGCATTTTAAAAAACGGATGGCCGATGGAATCACAAACCCTTTAATTGACGAAATTTACGATACTGCGATTAAGGCTGGAGCTTCCGGTGGTAAAATATCTGGCGCTGGTGGCGGTGGCTTTATGTTTTTCTATTGCCCTGGTAATTCGCGCGATGGCGTGGTTCGGGCTCTCAAAAAATTTGGTGGCGATGCCAAAAGATATGAATTTACGAATGTAGGGCTCACAACTTGGTCCTTTTAATTTAACTGCTATACTTTGATTTATCCCATAAATTTCGAGGAAAAAATAGGTTTTTCGAGCATTCGTACCATGCTTATCGACTCATGTTTAAGTAATGGTGGCGTTCGTTTTGTCAATAAAATGAGCTTTCTGATAAGCCTTGATGAACTTCAATTGCGCTTACAACAAACCAATGAATTTAGACAAATGCTTTTGATGGAAAGTGGATTTCCAGCACGTAATTTTTTCGATCTTTCGGAGGTTTTATCTTTTCTCAAAACGCAAGGAAGCCTTATCACTCTGGAGGATTTTTTCGACCTAATGCTCTCTCTCAAAGCGATAGTGGAAGTAAAAAAATACATTGACGCACGCAGCGATAAATATTCTAGTCTCTTTCAGCTAGGAACTTTAGTGTTGTTTAGCCCAAATATTTTGGACAAGATGGAGCTGATTATGAATGAAAAAGGTGCCGTTCGCGATACCGCTAGCACTGCTTTAGCTGAAATTAGAAGTAGAATGATTAAACTCAATGCTTCCATGCGCCATAAAATTCATCAGAGTTTGCAACTTGCCAAAACCAATGGCTGGACTCGCGATGATGCAGAAATTACCATCCGTAACGGAAGGGCAGTGATTCCAGTTTTGGCCGCTGATAAACGTAAAATTAAGGGATTCGTTCATGACGAAAGTAAAACTGGCCAATTGGTTTATCTTGAGCCAATTGAGCTATTCGAAAATAATAATGAACTGCGTGAATTAGAACTCGACGAACGCTTAGAAATCAATCGTATTTTAGCTCAGTTTACCGCAGAAATTCAACCCGAAATTCCAAATTTATTATTGGCGTATCGATATCTTGGTTTGATTGATTTCATTCGTGCTAAAGCTAAATTAGCCCTGCAAATTGAGGCGGTAAGTCCTATCATCAACCAAACTGCTGATTTTAATTGGCGCGATGCACGTCACCCGCTTCTCTTTTTATCACTGCAAAAGAAAAATCGCAAACTAGTCCCTTTGGATATCAGTTTGGATTCCGATAAGCGAATCTTAATCATTTCTGGTCCAAATGCCGGTGGCAAGTCTGTCTGCCTGAAGACCGTGGGTTTATTGCAATATATGTGGCAGTGCGGATTGCTCGTTCCTATGCGCGAAAATTCTGAAATGCGCTTGTTCAGCGATATTTTTATTGATATTGGTGATGAACAATCTATTGAAAATGACCTTAGTACCTATAGTTCTCATTTGTTGAATATCAAAAATTTCATTGAATATGCTCAAGCAGATAGCTTGTTTCTAATCGATGAATTTGGTACCGGTACCGAACCTGCTATCGGTGGAGCCATTGCCGAAGCCGCGCTCGAAAACTTGAACCGTAAAGGGGCTTATGGTGTGGTTACCACGCATTATAGCAATCTTAAAGCCATGGCAAACGACCGAAATGGAATCGTTAATGGCGCTATGTTGTTTGATACTAAAGAATTACGCCCATTGTATCGTTTGAAAATTGGTAGGCCCGGCAGCTCTTTTGCTTTTGAAATTGCGCGTAAAATTGGATTGGATGAAACAATTTTGCAAAGAGCAAGTCTTAAATCTGGGCGTAAAGAAATAAATCTCGATCAGCGTCTTCAAGAGGTAGAATTGGAAAAAGAAAAACTCGATAAGCGTCAAAAGGAACTCGAATTTACTGATAACGCGCTCAAAGAGTTAGTGGATCGCTATGAGGCCATGAATTCAAAAATCCAAGCCGATAAGCAAAGTATAATTCAACAAGCCCGCCAGCAGGCTAAGGAAATTCTTCAAGGGGCTAATAAATTGATTGAACGTTCGGTACGCGAAATAAAAGAGAGTCAGGCCGAAAAAGACCAGGTCAAAAAACTACGCGATGATATTGAAGCAAGCAAGTCAGAATTAGAAAAGAAATTACTTCTGAAACCAGCTAAACCGAGCATTATCACTACTAAAGAAAAAGTGGAAACCGATGTAATTCGCGTGGAAACGGATTTGCCACAAGTGGGTAACCAAGTGCGAATTATCGGCCAGAGTGGAGTAGGAATATTAGAGAAAGTGAAAGGTAATCAGGCAATCGTTAGTTTTGATAGCCTAAAAATCACGGTGGTATATGATAAACTTGAAAAAGTAAAAGCAACAATACGTCAAAAAACACGCAACAATCAAACTGCCTACAATAGCATTTTGAGCAATATTCACCAACGTTCTATCAATTTCAAACCAGCTATCGATATACGCGGTATGCGGGCTGAAGAAGCGCTTAGCTTAGTTAAAGCTTGGATTGATGAAGCTATTTTGATTTCATATAAAGACCTTGAGATTTTGCATGGAACTGGAAACGGAATCTTGCGCCATATTATACGCGAGTATCTCTCTTCTATGCCTGAGGTGAAATCTTTCAAGGATGCTGCCATCGAATTAGGTGGTAGCGGAAAAACAATTATTAATATGGTTTAGTTATGTTAAACATCAAAGAAACAACCGCTAAATATTCGGCGATAAGTGCTATAGGAGAACAAGTTAGACAATTAGAAGCACAGAGTGGCGAAAAATATTTATACCTCAATCAAGGGGTAAATGCGGTGGTGCCTATCGATTTGTCAAAAGTAATTCCTTTGATTGATTTTAACGCTAAGGATATTCAAGTGTACGCTCCTATGAAAGGAAGACCGCTTTTGAAAAAAGCTATCATCAAAACCTATTTCAAAGGCAGTAGCCGAGCTGAAAACCTTCTTATTAATAATGGTGGTATGTCGGGCCTGGATTTGATTTTCCAAACACTCGATCTTAAGCGCGTGATTCTACCATCCTTCTTTTGGGGTAGTTATGCTAATATCATGAAAATCAGAAATATCGACTACGATTTCTACGCTAATTTTGATGAATTGAAGGCGCAAATTGGTGTTTTGGAAGGTTGTGCAGTTGTTATTTGTGACCCCAATAATCCACTTGGTAATAAATTCGACGATAAGAATTTAATTGATTTAATCAAATTCCTAGATGAACATCAGGTGACCGTGCTCGTAGATAGCCCTTATCGTGGTGTTTTCTATGCCAACGACGCGTTTTATTCGCAGATTGGGCAATTAGCAAATGTTATTATTCTTGAAAGTTTCAGTAAATCGATTGGACTAAGTGGTCAACGCATTGGTTTTATTCACTCAACAAACGAATTGCTGTTGCAGCAACTCAGTATTCGGTTGATGTATGCAAGCAATGGTGTGAATTCCTTTGCGCAAGTGTTGGTGGAGAAACTACTCACCACGCCCGCAGGAAATGCAGCAGTAAATGAATTTCGCAAACAAACTACCCGCGATATATTGTTGAATATTAATTACCTGAAAGAAAGAGGCTTTTTAGCCGAGCAGTTTTATAAAAATTCGCAACCAAAAGGTATTTTTGTGGTGGTAAAATTCTCTGCTGAGGAATTGTTAAAACACCATATTGCGGGGATAAGTCTTAGCTTTTTTACGGCTCATCAAAAGGAAGAAGCGGCACAGTTTTCCCGAATCTGCGTTTCTGTTCCACATCATGAATTGAAACTTTTTTTTGATAAAATATAAATGTCAATGAATTATCAAGAAACACTTCAATTTTTATTTGCTCAATTACCGATGTTTCAGCGCATAGGGGCGGCAGCCTACAAAGCTGATTTGGATAATACGCTCGCTTTGTGTAAAATGCTTGGAAATCCTGAGCGTCAATTTCCAAGTATTCATATCGCTGGAACCAATGGTAAAGGGAGTACTTCTAATATGTTAGCCTCTGTATTTCAAGAAGCTGGCTACAAAACTGGCTTGTACACTTCCCCTCATCTACTCGATTTTAGAGAACGGATTCGGGTGAATGGAAAAATGGTTCCGCAAGATTTTGTCGTGGATTTTGTGGAGGAATATCGCAACCGATTTATCCATATCAAGCCTAGTTTCTTCGAAATTACCTTTGCCATGGCTATTGAATATTTTAGGCAGCAAGGGGTAGAAATGGCCATCATCGAAACCGGCATGGGCGGACGCTTAGATTCTACTAATGTGGTAAAGTCGGTGTTGAGTATTATCACCAATATTGGCCTTGACCATACTGCTTTTTTGGGCGATACCCTCGAGAAAATTGCGGCTGAAAAAGCGGGTATAATGAAGCCTGGCGTGCCTGTTATTATTGGAGAATATCAAGAGGAAGTGGCTTCAGTTTTTCTGCAGAAAGCAAAATCACTTCCGTGTGATATCAGTTGGGCAAATAAAAGATTAGCAGTAACACTGAGTTCAGATAAAGGCGTTCCAACGCAAATATTCTTGGATAATCAAGCTTTTATCAGTATAGATTTTCCATTGAAAGGGAAATATCAGCAAAAAAACCTCCTAAGCGTTATGGCGGCTATTCTCTATCTAAAAACCAATTGGAGGTTATCTAAAGAGGTGATCATAAGAGGATTGGAAAATGTTGTTGAAAATACTTCCTTTGCCGGACGTTGGCAAATATTGCATGAAGAACCGCTAGTAATTGCCGATACTGGTCATAATGAAGATGGACTTCGTTTAAGTATGCAACAATTGGCTGAAAATCAATATCAGCATTTGCATTTTGTTTTGGGAATGGTAAATGACAAGGCTGTGGATAAAGTATTGCAACTGTTGCCTTCTAATGCCCATTTCTACTTTTGTCAAGCGAAGATACCGCGCGCTTTGGAAGTGAGTGTTTTGACCAAGCAAGCTATCGCGCTTGGGCTCAATGGGATCGCATATTCTTCAGTGGAAACGGCCTTTTCAACCGCCTTGCAAAAGGCTGATCCTAAAGATTTAATATTTGTTGGAGGCAGCACTTTTGTGGTCGCCGAAGCGCTCGAATATTGGAATCAAATTAATTCAACAAAAATTAATAATCAGCAATCTGCCGACTAATTGAATATCATATTGTAATATCGCTGAATTTGCTCACCCAATTGCATGGTCGAAACGTATTTGCTTACACGAATGTATTCTTTACGATCGAAAAAAACTAAGAGGGTAGGGTTATCATAAACTCCGAAATGACTGGGAATCTCACGTTTATCGGAATTAATAAAATGGAGTTCTAGTGCTGGAAAATGAGCTTCTTTCATCTCAATGATTTTAGGACGTAAGCTTTTACATGGTGCACAATTATCATTGTAGAAATAAGCTAATATAGCTGGTTTGTCGGCAATCAATTGTTGCAATTCGTCAAGGCTCGAAATTTCATTTTCCATAATTTGGTTTTGGTGTTTTTAGCACTGTTAATTTAGGCTGCAAAAGTAAATTAATTTACTAATTTAGCCTCATGGATTCTAATTCAAAAATATTACTAATTGCATACCTTTTTATATCCGTCGTATTTACTTTTTCCTGTGCCAAGGAGGGGGTAGAAGATGTTCCTATTGTTACTTTCTTGAATCCTAGTGAAAATCATCATTATACCGTTGGCGATACGGTGCTGGTAAAAGTACGTATTCAATCGATTAGTCCTATTCAATCTGTTGATTTTACGTTAGTTAATGACGAGCTAACGCCAGTTTTGTCAAATTTCCATTATCCTAATACACTTGGCACAGAGGCTGTGGTGGAATACGCTTTCGCTATCAACGACGATTATTTGGAGAGTGGAATGTATCAAATACTTTGTCAAGTTACGAATGCTAAAACTGATAAACACAAATATCAAAGTGTAATATTTAGTGCCTATGATAAGGTTTTGGAAGATGTGGCGGTGGTGACTCGATTGGGTAACTATATCAAAGTGTGGAGCGTTGGTCCTGCTTTGAATAAAACTCCAACGCTCAAGTTTATTGTTAATATGGATTATGCATCGTCGACCTATAATCCTTATTATCATCGATTTGCCTTATCTGGTGCAGTAAGAGGTGATGTGATTGTGTGGGATTATTTTACCGAAGATACAATTCAGCGTATCCGCTATTCCGCCAATCCCCCTTTTCCTTATTTTGTAGATATTGCGCCAGTCGACAAATTTTTGGCAGTAGCTTACTATCAAGGTAAGGTGGGTTTATTCAATTATCTTGGGCAACAAAAGTTGAGTTTACAATTACCAACGGGCTATTATCCGATTCAGATTGTACAAGTGGGGCAGAACTTTCTAGTTGAACAAAAGCACACTAATGGATATTACCCTACGATAGGACTCTATCTTAACCAAACTGCTTCCCTTCATTCTACTTTTATGGTGGATGGTACTTTGGTGAATGCCTTTCCTATGGGGGGAAATGATTTTATGATGTTTTATAATAATAACTTTGGTGGGCATTTGGAAAAGTATATCTATCAAAACAATTCTACTACTGAACCAGTTTCCTATCATAGCGCATCTTTTTTAAATGCAATACAAATCGATCCGACCAACTATTGCTTTTCCACCGAATATGCCTTGTGGTGGTACCGGTATAATCTCAGCAGTGTAACGAATGTGATGGATGAAAGAAAATTCAAAATTTTGCACTACGAATCCGTTGGAGGTACTATCTATGCGGTAGAAAATCAAACCATTAGAATCATATCTTTTCCTTCTTTCCAAATGCTTTATTCGCTTCCAATGGCCGAAGAAATAGTAGATATTCATTTAATCTATAATCGTTGAAAACTCGCAGTCTTGTAATTACCGATGATGGAAGTTCGAGTTTGTTTGTGCCAGAATTAGGTGAACATTATCATTCTCAATTCGGTGCTATTCAAGAATCTCAACACATCTTTATCGACGCCGGTTTAGCCATAATTGCAAAGCCTACGATTCGCATTTTAGAGTTTGGATTTGGCACTGGACTCAACGCAGTGCTTAGCTTTCGATATGCTATTCAATTTGATAAGCAATTACTGTATACTACTTTTGAGAAATATCCATTGCAGGCTGATGAATATAGAGGGTTAAAGTTTGTACCTTCACTAGACACGTTTCTGCAAAGGATACATCAAGCGGAATGGAGTCGAAATGTTCTAATTGATGAGCGTTTTCAGTTGTTGAAATTGCAGGATGATTTTCGAAATTTTCAAACTAGTCTTGAAAAATATGATCTGGTTTATTATGATGCTTTTGCGCCAGATGTTCAGCCTCATTTGTGGACAAAGGAGATATTTGAGGAGATTTTTGAATCCATGAATGCTGGTGGAATTTTGACCACCTATACCGTAAAAGGGATGGTACGTCGGGCTTTGCAAGCAGTAGGTTTTATGGTTGAAAAAATTCCAGGCCCAATTGGAAAAAGAGAAATTACACGAGCAATAAAGAAATAAATGAAGCGGCTAATAGCGTATTTCAAAATAATCAAATGCTTGGAAAGGAATATCGCTAATGATTGTTTTGATTACTCTTGATGCACTAGGACCTTTGCTCAACTGGTTGATAAATTCCATCATAGTTTCATCTCCATGAGCTTCTACTTCAAGGTTTCCATTTTGTAAATTACGAACATAACCAGTGATCTGAAATTGGAAAGCGAGCTGTGCGGTAAACCGTCGAAATCCTACATTTTGAACTCGACCTTCGATAGTGATAAGATGTGAATGCAATTATTTTTTGAATTTTCTTTTAAGTCTATCCATAAAAGTGAGCTCGTCCTTATGAACTTTCAGAGATTTGAATCCGTTAATTCCAACAAATTCAGATTCTTCAATTCTAAATAGTTCTATATGCTTTTGAAGTGGGCCTAATTTCAGAAAATTAACATAGCTATGTAAGTCAGCTTCTTCGCCTTCTGCCTCTAAATCGACATGGCGAGAGTCTCCGTTTTTATATATAGCGTGTATATCAAACTTATATGCTCCAGACTGCGAGTAGAAATTGAAATCAGCGTTCTCTAATTTCCCCTCAATATAGATATTTAGATGTTTTTTCATCTATTAGTGAAAAGGGTTAAACAGATTAATACAAATAATCTTCTGCAAAGATATGAATAATATCTGATTGATGTTTGTTTTCAATATCATATAAAAAACAAGTTTTTAAATCTAGATTGTTAATAATTGTTTCGATAAATAATACCCGCCAAAGGCGGCTAGCATTCCAAAAACATTGGTACCAAATATATATAAAATAGCCATTCTAAAATCACCATTTCTAAAAAGATTTATGCTCTCTAATGCAAAGGACGAATAGGTGGTAAAACCACCTAGTATTCCTACAATTAAAAATATTCTAACATTTTGATTGTCAGTTGAATTTTCAAAATATGCCCATAGGATTCCAATAATTAATGAACCTATGATATTAACAGATAGAGTCCCCCATAAAAATGTCTTACCTAAAGATTTTGGAATTGCAGCTGTTAGAATGAACCTAAAAACACTACCAAGTGCACCGCCCAAAGCGACCAAAAGTAATTTTATCATCCTAATAATTTATATGATAAATAATAGTTTGGCCTGCTACCGAGAAAATAGAGTCGTTATAAATATGCTGACCTCCGTTCTTTTTGACAACCCAGCTCAATCTTATCCATTCGTCGTTTTGTACTTTACAGCTACTAGTGGTGTCAAAACTAGGTCCTATTCCTATGGTTGTTTCGTTGTTGCAACAATTTAATCCACTTACCTCGATATTTTCAAATCGGTAATCTATTTCGTCATCCAATCCTTGGGGGCTTGTGTTTTTAATGCGCAATTCAATGGAAGATTCGGCGATGATACTAAAATTTTTCTCGAAAGATTCTTCGGCTTGTAGCAGTTCAACAGACACTTCCTCTTCATAATCAAAATAGCCTTCTTTGCTAATCCTGAAGCGATAACTAGCCACTTTTTCTTCATTGATGGATAGGCTGAAATTCCCTTGATCGTCGGTAGTTGCCCTTGTTATGTTTACGAAATTTGAATTATAAACCCCATCTACAATCATCTTTGCATCTATATACACTACAGCTCCACCTACTTGGTCAGCAGTTTTAGCTTTCGATACATTCCCATTAATGGAATAGGTCTTTGGATCTTTCTGACAAGCCCCAAAAGCAAGCAAAATACTGAATAATAAAATGAATGATTTGTGCATTGTTATGTTTAATTTTTAGATGGACAAAGGTAAGATATAAGTGTTGCCCCTAGATAAGTGAATTACCTAATTTTTAATTAAATTTATATGCACTTTATATGCTGATAGGCTAACTTTTAGTATCACTTTGGTATGCATTTAAAAAATCATTTCGAGCATTCGTCCAAAACGATTGTGGTGAAAAAATAAGAATAGAATGATGAGGGGTAAAGCGTATAGATTATAATAGATAAAGTAAAAAACAAAGCTGAAACTGGGTTTTTCAAGCGCAAAACTTAATAAAGGGAAGAGTAGAAAAAGCAAAATGAGGGGATAAGTGTGAAAGATATCCCAACTTGTTCTTAGGTTAAAGTCTTGATTTTGATCATGTTGATTGGTATTAAAAACTTTAAGCACATCACCAAAAATGGGGGTTTGCTCCACAAATATTTCCTTGCTTTGGCTGATGGAATACATTTGTTCTTTGGTAATGATAAATCGGGTTTCTTTTACGAGGTAAAGGTAATTCACTTGATTGTAATCTGCAATCAGATAAATTTGAGCCTCTTCACTTGACAAGGGGCTAATGGTTTGTGGTAGTGTTCTGTCGAGGGTGAAAAGTATGGCTAAGATGCAACTAAATCCGGCAATTAGGATGGCTATTTTTCGTCCTTTTCCTTTTTGATATTCCTCTAAATTTTTTTGATAAATTTGTTTGCTTTTGGATTCTTCCTCTTCTGCAAAGCGTTTTTTTGCATTCTCAAATCGCTGCTGATATTCCTTATCTCCGTTTGGATTGTAATAGTGTTGGTGCTGGTGGCTACTATTTCTAAATGATTGTGGCTTTTGTTTATCGGTATTTGGCTTGCTTGCTTCGCTATATTGCAGCTTGGACTTCGGCTTCTTTTTATTGTTTAAAATAAGTTCATAAGCTTCCACCACCTGTATAAACTCGTGATGCGTATTTTTATCTTGGTTTCGGTCAGGATGCAAGAGCAAAGCTTTGTTACGAAAGGCTTTCTTGATGGAGGGATTATCAGCTCCATCCATCAATTCCAATATTTGATATGCTTCTGCTAAGGTCACTATTGATAGAGTAGAAAAATCGTATTTTGCTTTTGGAGATCTATTTTTTGCTTTTTCCAATCCCGAATGGTCTTAGTCTTAATCCATTGATTAACACCACTAATATCTTTAGCAATACAGAGTTTAGTATCGCTTTGGGCGTGTGTGCACAAAAACTCGAATAGCTTTTGGTTACGATACGGGGTTTCAATAAAAAGCTGCGTTTGCTGCTGATGGTATATTTTTTTCTCCATCTCCTTCAGCACCTTTAGCTTGTCGCTTATCTCAATGGGTAAATAACCATTAAAGGCAAAATTCTGCCCATTAAAACCGCTCGCCATCAGGGCAAGAAAAAGGGATGAGGGACCAACCAAAGGAATAACTTCAATACCTTGTTGATGGGCAATATCTACCACTAAATTACCGGGATCGGCAATGCAGGGTAGACCCGATTCACTAATAATGGACATATCATGACCCTCTAAAATGGGTTTTAAAAAGCTAGGTATTTCCTCGATATTAGTATGTTGGTTTAATTCAAAAAACATTACTTCATCAAAACTGGTATCAAAGCCGAGTTTTCGTAAATAGCGTCGAGCAGTTCGTACATTCTCCACAATAAAATTCCGAAGTGGGAGCGTGCTAGCTTGCACTCCTGTTGGGATTACCATGCTCCATTCGCCTTCGCTGATGGTATTGGGCAAGAGATATAATTTTCCTTTTGTCATACTTCAAAACTACTATAAAACGCTTTTAAATTTAAATTGCCACCACTCAAAATTATCCCTACTTTCTGGTCTTTGAATTGACTTGGATTTGCTAAAACTACCGCTAAACCAACTGCCGCTGATGGTTCTACCACAATTTTTAAGCGCTCGTAGATTAATTGCATCGCATTAACTATTTGCTCTTCAGTGCAATTGAGTATTTTACTCACTAGCGCTTGAATGATTGGAAAAGTGAAGGTTCCAAGTGAGGTAAGAAGTCCATCGGCTATGGTTAGTGGTGGAAGGGCTTCGATTATTTTGCCCTCTTTCATCGATTGAAAGGCGTCGTTTGCTAGGTAGGGTTCCGCACCAATGACGCAAGCATTTTGACAAAAATAGTAATTACTCAAGGCTGTTCCACTCAATAAACCGCCACCGCCAACAGGTGCCAAAATATAATCTAGCGCTAAAGTGTCTTCGATAAGTTCTTTTGCAGCACTTGCTTGGCCTGCAATTACTTGCAGATTATTGTAAGGGTGAATGAAATTGGCATGTGTTTTTTGCATCACCGTTTCCAATGTTTTTTCTCTGGCGGCTTGGGTTGGTTCACAAAAAAATATTTCTCCTTTGTATTGCCGTACGGCATTTATTTTTACCGCTGGGGCATTATGGGGCATCACAATATATGCTGGAATATTCAACAGGCTAGCAGCTCGCGCTAGTGCTTGGGCATGATTGCCAGAGGAGTGAGTGCAGACTCCTTTGCTTAATTCGCTTTCTGAAAGGGTCAAAACGGCGTTCATGGCTCCACGGGATTTGAATGCGCCAACTTTTTGAAAATTTTCGCATTTGAAATGTATTTCGCAGCCAGCTAATTCATCAATCATGGCCGACCTAAGCACGGGGGTACGATGAATATATGGCTTAATGCGCGCATGGGCAGCTTCAATTTCTGATTTGCTAATTGGCAAATGATATTTTAGGTTGTCAGTCTGGCTCATAACATTAAGGTTAGAGGTTTTAAATGATAGTTAATGGCTATGCTTTGTTGAATCGTATGGTCTTTATAATCGGAAATTCCTCCTTTAATCCATTGGATGCAAGTTCTTTAGAAAATAATGCGGGTACTGATTCCATTTTAAAAAATGCAACTTCTTCCACTTCTTTTTTATTGATCTTGGGTAAATAATCGATTTTGCCGACAAAAAGAAACATCAGTGCCGAGGTATTTGGCGATTTGAATAATCGCTGATTAACTAATTGAAATTCAAGGTTTGATAAATTTAGTTCTTCTTTAGCCTCGCGTCGAAGGGCGGTTTCAATGTCTTCGCCGAATTGTACATGTCCGGCAATCGCGGCATCCCATTTGCCTGCTTCGATATCACTCTTGAAACTTCTCTTTTGGAGTAATAATTCACCTTGTCGGTTAAATAAATGAAGTCGAACAACTGGGTAGAGTAGGTCTGGATTGCGATGACATTCCTTGCGCGTGGCTTTACCTATTACTTTTCCTTGAACATCTACTAAGGGTAAATACTCTTGATGTCGATTTTTGAAAAATCGTATAATAAATTCAAGTCCAAAATAGCCAATCATTAAAAGGTAGAATAATCCGGTGGTGATAAAAGCCCAAGCCTTTGTGCTCATCCAAAAGCAAGCATAGAGGCTCAGTAAGAGGTGTAAACTCAATATTACCAACATATTGGTAAGGTTACGGCGCATCATCTTTTCTTGTTCTGAATTGATTTCTACCCCTTGCAAATATCTTTTGGACATGCTTAGCATCAAATTATGTTTGGAATAGAGCGAAAAGGCTAAAATAGCTACCAAAATAGCTTCAATGACTACTGGCTTGAGTTTAAAAAAAATATCATCATGCAAAGCAATCGAAATGCCTCCCATGCCGATAATGAGTAGTGTATCGAAAAGGACAAATTTTTCGAGCTTTTTTTCCTTTAAAGCAAAATATATCAGCTGAATAATTCCTATCGAAACGGCGACAATTAGTCCAATTTCGGTTCCCCAGATTTCGTCTGCCAAGATAAATATTAGCAGCGGAATTAATCCTGGAAGCATTTTTTTAAATAATTCAATCATTCCCATTTCGATGGATATTTTCTTTTTAAACTATTGAATTTGAGTCTATTTCGTTATAATGTGGTACGCTTGGTAGATAATCTAATCGCTCTTGGTGATAATTTACCTTGCAACAAAAATGGGTTATACCATTGGTGATAATTAAATAATCGACTTGCATTTTCATATTATACATGGCGGCTTGGGCAAAGGTGTTCTCATCAATTTGGATATGTGGTGCTTTACATTCCACAATTACGATGGGTTTTCCTTGCTTATTGTACTGAACGATATCGGTACGTTTGGATAAGTTGTTTATTTTCAATCCTTTTTCAACGCTCATTAGGTTTTTTGGAAAGCCTTTTTGAAGGATTAAGTATTGAATAAAACGTTGTCGAACCTCTTCTTCGGGACTAAGAATGACGTATTTTCTGCGGATTGGATCGTAGATTTCGATTTTCCCAATCGCATTGATTCGCGATTTCAAAGGGTATTCAGGTAGATTTAGTGCAGTCATATTGCTGCGAAATTAATGAAAATTGTGTAAGCAGCTTATAGCGTTATTTTTTAAAACAATGGTCACATATACCCAGCCTGGCATCGACCGCAATTGGGGACTTAAAAAATTACCACTTCGTAATTTACCTTCGGTTATTCTGAGAATTTTAGCTTTAAAACCCGTTCTCGATGATCGAAAATTTCTTTGAGTTGCTTTTTTATTATCAAGTGATTTGCGATTGATCCTAAAAATCCCATTGGTGGTTTGTAGGTAATAATATCGGTCATCAGCACTCCACGGCTGTTTTTTCAATAAAATGTTCGTGATGCCACATGGCGTAAGGTTCCATTCGCTGTTCATCCACAAAATAATGTAAATCACTTACTTTGGTGATTTCTGTGACCCATGTCATCGGTATTCCTAAAATTGGTCTTACTTTATATCCTATAATCATTCCTGCATACATTTTCTCGGGAAGGTTTTTAGTAATAATATCGAAACCCATGTATTCAGGGGTAATTTCTTTCAGATTTCGGGGCGAAGAGATAAAGTCTCATACTTTTTCAAGGCTAGCTTTTAGTATTTGCTTGGTCTGAAATTGATAAAATGGCATTGTGATTTTGGTTTTAAATATTAGAAATCACTATTGTCCGTTAAAAATTATATTTAGTCCATTTCGGCAATTTAGTAGTTTTTTTATCGGACAACACTGATTAGGAATAGATTTTAGAATCCTCTCTGCCGGCAAGCCTCAAAAAGTACAATGGCAGTGGAGGTAGAAACGTTTAAAGAATCGGCAATTCCTTTCATGGGAATAATCAAATTTGCAGTAGAAGCCTCTACCCAATCTTGGGATATTCCAGTGGCTTCTGTTCCAACTACTATGGCTGACGGCAAAGCGAAATTTGCGGTATGATAGGGAATAGCTGCCTGAAGGTAGGTTGCGAAAATTTGTATTTCGTTTGAAACTAACCATTTTATGGCTTCATGAGAGGTGCAAATGGCAGTTGGTACCGTGAAAATGCAGCCTAAAGAAGCTCTTATGGCATTGGGATTATAGAGGTCTGATTTAGCATTGCAAAGGATTATAGCATCCACTCCTGCTGCATCGGCTGTGCGGTAAATAGCGCCCAAATTGCCTGGCTTTTCAATACCTTCAATGACCAAAAATAGCGGGTTTTTGCCCTTTTTTAATTGGTCGAGTTGATGCTTCTTTTGCTTTGCCACCATTACTATTCCTACTGAATTTTCGCGATAGGCTATTTTTGCAAATACCTCCTGCGTAACTTCATAAAAATTAGCGTCTGAATACTGATGTAGTAATTTAGTAAACAAATTGTTATCAAGAATTGCGGGGCAGAAGTAAATGGCTTCAGCATGGTAATGCTTGAGTATTGCTTTTTCAATTTCTTTATAACCTTCTAGGGTAAACAATCCACTTTGTTGCCTTTCGTGGCTATTTTGCAGCGCCACCACTTGCTTTATTTTTGGGTTTTGCCGGCTGCTAATGAGTTGACTATTTACGGATTCCATCAGTGACGCAGGTTGAATTTGTATTTTTCGTCCCCCTCAATTGGATTGAAAAACTTTTTGTGTGGGCGATATTCAAAACTCAGGGCTTTTCCACTCACTGGGTGATCAAATTGTAGCTGGTAAGCTGCTAGGCGGATTTGCCGCTTAAAAGTATCGGAGGCGCCATATTTATAATCACCAACAATGGGGCAGCCCATTTCTGATAAGTGTATGCGGATTTGGTTTTTGCGACCAGTGTGAAGTTTTACTTCCAAAAGGTGGAAGGCTCCAATGGTTTCTAGAAATTGATACTCTGTTTTGGCAAATCGGCTATTTTCTACTTCTTTCTTAAAAGAAACTACTTTTTGTTTATAGGAATCCATCAACCAATTTTCGATAGTTCCTGATTCTTGAGCGGGCTTAGCTTCAGTAAGGGCCAGATATTTTTTAGTGACATTCGACCAGTTTTCCTTAATGGTGTTTTGAATTTCTTCAGATTTGGCAAAGAGTACCAGTCCTTCTACTTCCTTGTCGAGGCGATGCACTGACCAAATCCTTTCGGGTTTTCCTTCGCGTTTGGCTAAATGGTCTTCCAGTATTTTATGAAATGCAATTATGCTAGGTTGCGTACGGTCTTTACTGGTGATTAGGCCTGCTGGCTTAATGGCAATAATTAAATGATCATCTTCGTAAACTATTGATATTGAGCGAGTATAATCACCTATTTTAGGTGTTTTTGCGTCCTTATCTCTTTTGGTTAGGTCGATTTGATCGCCTTCTTTCAAAGCTAAGATTGCACTTTTTTTGATGGATTTGCCATTGACCAAAATATCGCTATACGCTAATATTTGCTTGGCAGTTGGTCGTGAAATGCCTTTGTACATGGCCATTATCACGTCTAAAAGATTGGTATCTTCTTTAACAATATGTTTCATTTGCAATTGTTTTTTTCTAGTGTTGGCTTAATTTCTAAATCGTACGTATGTTCCCAATGGTAAATTAAGACCTGATTTAGCATGAATAAATGATTCGCCAAACCACTTATTTTTTGTTTTAAAATAGGATTCTACCAAATTATCGGCAATTATAGGCGAATATCCTAAGGAGTAAAGGTTAAGAACAAAGAAGTTACGATTTGGATTCAGCAATTGCTGGCTAAGTTCTAACACTGTATTAATTCCTTCGTCGAGTATCCAACGTTCGCCATCAGGACCTCTACCATAAGCGGGAGGGTCGAGGATAATTCCGTCATAAATAACTCCACGTTTTACTTCCCGTTTCAGAAATTTCACTGCATCATCCACTATCCATCTTATGTCGTTGAGATTACTGATTTGCATATTTTCTTTGCCCCAAGCCACAATTTGTTTCACCGCATCCACATGAGTGACTTGCGCCCCTGCGGCACAGGCTGCCAAACTAGCGCCACCGGTATAGGCAAAAGCGTTGAGTACTTTGGGTTGTTTTATTTCTAGTTGATGGATTGATTCGTAGATAAATCGCCAGTTTTCGGCTTGTTCTGGAAAAATACCGACATGTCCGAAAGAGGTTAAAGCTAGCTTAAGCTTGAATTGACCATTTGGTAGACTCACTGATACTTGCCAATTTTCGGGCATTCGTTTCAGAAAAGTCCAATTCCCATTACCCATATCGCCACTGCGATAAGAGGATTTTTGCGATTCTCTCCGATATTGGGCATGCGCTATTTCATTCCATTGCTTTTCGGTCATGCGCTTTTTCCATATTGCTTGCGATTCGGGGCGGATAAGATAGTATTCGCCAAAACGTTCGAGTTTCTCAAAATCACCGCTATCAATTAGTTGGTAATCGGGTATAAAGTGCTCATTCTGTGTAGACATAGCTCAGGTATTCTGTGTTGATATTTTAAAAAATTGGCTGCAAAGTTACGTTATTTCATGCAGCAATTGAGTATTAGCAAAAACGATTTACCTTTTAGAACGACTGTACCCATTGATTTTCAGTGGGAGAGGGAGTTCTAGTTTGAGACATGTATTTTGCCCAGCTACGGCAATACATCGCTGCCGAATAGCTTTGTATCAAGCAAAAAACCCAATTCAGTTTGATTTATAATCAAACCAAAATGGGTTTTTATTAGATTTATTTAGAAAGAAATCTATTTGTAAGCGTGTACTCCAAATGGATTTTTAATGTACTCGCGAAGGAGTTTAGCTTCTGATTCAGTGGTTTCTAGCACAGCGCGCAAAACATCTTCAATTGAAATAATTGCAACGATTACTTCGTTTTCCAAAATTGGAATATGGCGAATTTGTTTATCTAGCATGGCGTTCATCAAATAGATATCGGAATCTTCCATTTTTCCTACAATTAGATTTTCGGCTGAGGTCATCAGGTTTTTGATTTTATTTTCCTTAAGAGGTACCCCTGAGTTGTAGCATTTATAAAGAACATCTCGTTCTGAGACAATCCCTACCAATTGATCGTTATCATTGATTACCAACATGGCGCCAGCGCGTGTTTCGTCAAGTTTTTTCACGGTTTCAAAAACAGTCATGTTTTCGTTTACGGTAAACACTAGTTTACCTTTTCGGGCTATTAATTCTGAAACTAACATATCATTAAAGTTTTAAAGGTTAGGATTTTACGTAATCTGCATCATGAAAATAGCGCATAAACTGGGCTCTTTCAAAAAGTATTGGTTTGCGGATTGTTTTCTGGTTTAATTTTCCGATAAAATCAGCAGTGGTTTCCATATTCTGATTTTTCATCCACTGCGCTAAAGTAGCATTCATTTCTGTAATAATGCCAGGTCCTTTTTTGAGAATAGCAGAAACCACCATGGTCGCTTTTGCACCTACTAGCAGGTTTTTAATCACGGTTTCACCATCAACGATACCAGTTGATGCGGCTAAATCACACTTTACAACGGGGCTTAGGATTCCTAACCAGCGCAAAATATGACTATTGTCGGAGGACAAACTATTAAATGATTTGCTTACCAGCTCCATTTTGTCGATGTTGACATCAGGTTCGTAGAAACGGTTAAAGAGCACTAATCCATTGACACCTTGTTGGGACAGGGTATTAGCAAAATTGGTTAAACCCGAAAAATAGGCTGATAATTTGATACTTACTGGTACCTTCACTGCTTTACGAACTTGGGATAAAATGTCAAAATAAATTTGTTCGTATTTTACACCTTCTATATTTGAATCAGTTGGAAGATTCAAAATATTAAGTTCAATGGCATCAGCCCCAGCAGCTTCCATCTTGCTTGCATAGCTAACCCATTCGCCAGCCGACATGCAATTGATGCTGGCAATAATTGGCAGTGAGGTTTGTTTTTTGCTATCGCTGATGAGTTTAAGATAATCGCCAACGTTTTTCTCTTTGGTGAAATAGCTAAGGTAGTTTTCTACGTCTGCATAGGTATTTTGGATGTTATTTACCCGCATCGAATCGACATCCATAGCAATTTGCTCCTCGAAAAGTGATTTCAGAACAACAGCGCCTGCTCCGGCTTGTTCCATTGCTTTGATACTTGTAATATTATCGGTCAGTGGTGAGCTACCGACGATAATGGGGCTTTTTAAATTGAGCCCTAGATAAGTTGTTGATATACCTGCCATAATTTTGTGCATTTACACCCCTTTTATTTTGCAGGGGTAAAGTCAATACCTTGAATATAATTATCAATTCCAATAGCGGCTTTATGTCCATTAGCAATTCCATGGATTACATCTGGTCCTTCAATAATATCACCACCCATAAAGAACCATTTTACACTGGTTTGGAAATATGCATTGGTGACTACCCTTCCACGTGAACCAAATTCTAGATCTTTTTTGAAATCCTCATTCACAAAACTTAAATCCATTCCTTGACCAATAGATTGAACAATCATACTTCCAGGGAAGAATTCCTTTTTAGTGATGTCGCATTGTGGATTAAATCTTCCTGTGTCATCGAAGAGTGAATTACATTTAATGACGTGTAATCCTACCGGTCTGCCATTTTCGATTTCGATTGACTGCGGAGCCCAACCTGGATTAATGATAGCTCCTTCTTCGCGAGATTCGACTACTTCTTCTAAGTCAGCAGGAAGGTTCTTTTCCCTTTCGAGGGCGGTAGTAATGATATTCACCTTGCCGAATTTTTGATTTTGCATACGAGCCAGCGAACGGGTGATGTCCATGGCAACATTACCGCCACCAATAACAACAATTTGATCGGTTACTTCAATTTCTTCACCAGCTGTAATTTGACGTAGCAAGTCTGTTGCATAGTACACATGTTCATTGTCGCTTCCTGGAATTCCAGTACTTCTTCCCAAATGCAAACCAGTGCCAGCAAATACGGCGTTGTAATCTTTATTTAATTGTTCAAGCGTAATATCGGTTCCGATACGAGTATTGTATTTAATATCAACGCCTAGAGAAAGAATGTAGTCGATATCTTTATCGATAGAATCGTAAGGCAAACGGTATTCAGGAATACCATATCGCATCATACCTCCAGCTTTTTCATATTGTTCAAAGATGGTGCATTGATAGCCCATTAAGGCAAGATAATGTGCTGCTGAAAGTCCAGCAGGTCCAGAGCCGATAATAGCCACTTTCTTATGGTTATTGCTAAGGTCTTTGGTGTTAAGAATTTCTTTGTATTTATCAGAAGATACATTATCAGCTATGTAGCGTTTCAGCCAACGAATTGAAAGCGGATCACCTTTATGGCCAATAGAGCAAACGGTTTCGCATTTATGGGTACAAATACGACCGCATATTTCTGGTAGAGGATTTGTTTCATAGAGTATTCGCAAACCTTCTTCCATATCTTCGTGACGAACGGCTTTGATGTATTCAGGAATTCCCATGTGCGCAGGGCAGGTTGCTGTACAAATACCGCATTCAACGCAACGATCGGCCTCTGCAATGGCTTGTTCTCTTGAGTAGCCCTTCACCATTTCCACGAAAGATTTGTCACGATCCTCGGGATGTAAATGGTGCATTTCCACGCGGTTGATATTGTAAAATTCGTAGCTACCTTCTGGTTTTTTCCATCCTTTTTCGTTATCGTCCCATGCTTTCTTATCGACGCCAGGGGTATATCTAAAATCTTCAGGATCAACGGTTACCCAAGTGTATTCGTTGGATAAAGTGAGAGAATTGGTGGTACAAACGTCCACACAAAGCGCACACCAACAGCATCTTCCGTAGTCTAAACGTGGGCGAAGTCCGCTATCTCCACTGATTGGGTCTTTAAAAGGAACCATATCAATGGCTTCATTTTCGCAAATATCTTCACAAGTTCCACAGCCTATGCATTTGTTGACGTCGTTTTTATGAAAACCTCTGTAACGTTCAGCGCCTGGACGATCATTAAATGGGTCTCGAATGGTGACCGGTTCTTTGGTAATTCTTTTCCAAGCGGTAAATGGCGTTAATAAATCTTTTATGCTCATTGTAATTTGTTTTTGAATTGAAATATGAACTATCGCTCGATTTCGGGAGGGCAAGTTGCCAATGAAACCATAATAGCTGCAGTATCTGCAATATTAGCATTGATAAGTAATCTTTCAAGCAGGGCAGTTGCGTGGGTGTAGCTAGGTCCTTTGAGGTTTACGCGTCGTGGCATATCACTTCCATCGGTTACCATATACATTCCATATTCACCACGTGAACTTTCGCATTTCACATAGGTTTCACCTTTGGGAATTCGCCAATGCATCACGTTAGGTGTTGGTGCTTTTATTTCTCCTTTATCGGGCATTTTAGCCATAATCTGCCGAATCAAATCTACCGTCATTTTTAGATCATGCCAACGGACAAGACTACGGGCGTAAACATCAGAGGCTGTTGTAGTGTATGGCTCAAAATCCAATTCACTGTATTTGAGATAAGGATGAGTCTTACGAACGTCGCGCATGATTCCTGCAGCTCTTGCTGCTGGTCCATAAACGCCGTATTGGTCAATCCATTCAACGGGAATAACAGCTAAACCAACGGCACGTTGCTTGAAGACGATGTTGTTGTACATCAAATCGTTAATATTAACTAGAAATTCATCCACTAGCTTAAGATTTTCTTCCATACGCTTTTTAAAACCGTCGGGGAGTAGTCCACGAACGCCACCGGGGAGAATATACATGTGATAAACCCTGCCGCCTGTCAGTTCTTCAAATCGGTCTAAAATCAAATCACGGATATAGTTTCCCCATTGGTAGCCTAATCCTAGCGAAAAAGTGCCGGCTTGGCCAGGAACTCCTCTTAAAAGCACTTGCAAGCGAGCCATTTCTAAGGCAAGAGTACGAAGCCACTGGGCAGTTTCAGGTACTTCGATGCCGCTTAATTCTTCGATACAAGCAGAGAGTATGTATTCATTGGGATCTGGTTCAGCAACACACATCCGGATACAAGTAGGGAAGCATTGAATAAACTTGCGTCGCTCCATTAATTTCTCAAAACCACGGTGCAAATAGCCTACGTGTGTTTTTGATTCTACAATTTCATCTCCATTTACTGTAAGTTCCAACGACATATTTCCGGTAACACCAGGATGTTGAGGGCCTTGCCATAGTTTGAGATACTTGTGCGATGACAAGTCTATAATTGGTTTTCCATTTGCGTCGAGCTCGGGATACGAACTGCGGTCAGCATTGAATTGAAACATCTTTGTTAAGTCCATCCTTCGTCTTACTTATTCGTTTGGATACATTTTTGATTTCATATATTCAGCAGGGTCGTTACTTTGACGTCCAGGACGTGGAAAGTACGTTTCGTCTGAGTATTTTTTAGTGTCGAAATCCCTGCGATAAGGAGGGATATCTACCCAACCTTCGAGAATAAAACTTTCGTCAACTTCTGGACTTCCAGGGAAATCGATGCCGAACATTTCTTTTAATTCTCGTTGGTATATGCGGATACTTTCCCATAGGTGATGGGCGGATTCCATAGTGGCATTTTCACGATCTATCATCACCCTTGCAGCAATCTGGCTGTTTTTTTTGGGATTGTTAATCATATAAGTCAACTGAAATTTACCATCTTCCAGCCAATCAACTGCGGTGAGTAGGGTCAAACTAGTATAGCCAGCTTGGTCTTTCAGCCAAGTAATCATGGGGATCGCCTTGTTTTTGTCAACACTTACAAAAGCGAGATGATCTTTCTGTTGAACGAGGTCAGTGACTTGAAATCTATCTTCTAACTCTTTTAATATTTCTACCATATTGTAATTCAAATTCTAAAAAATATGAATAAATAATTCTACCAATTGTAATCGGGCATATTCCAATCCCTGATAATTTTCTTTTGATTGGCTTTATACCAGTCAAAATTGCGGGCATATTCATTAGCTTTTTCGCCTTGACCAGATTTGATGAGTTCTTTTAATTTTCCGAAACCTGCTAACAAGGCTTCTGGACGAGGCATACATCCTGCAATGTACACATCTACAGGTATATAGTGATCCAATCGATTAATGGTGTTGTAGCTATCCCAATACATTCCGCCATTGATTGTGCAGCTTCCTAAGGCAATAATGTATTTAGGACTTGGCATTTGCTCATAGCTTCTGATAGCTCGTTTAAGGGTTTTTACCGATAAATAGCCCGAAATAACAAAGACGTTTGATTGACGAGGAGTTGGGCGCATTTGAACACCATAACGATACATATCGAAACGGGGAGTTACCAATGGCGGGATTTCAATACTTCCACAACCTGTTCCAAAGCCAAGAACCCACAAGCTTTCAGCCCGTGCCCAGTTCAAGAAATCTTCTACGACTCCTTTGCGTGGTTTAAGTTCTTTAGGTCTTTCTTGACAGAAATAATCTTTTAAAGGATCGATCTCAATAATACTTCCATCGGGTGCACTAACCTGACGAACTTCATTTTCGGGAGCAAGGAATTTTTCCTTGTACATCTCTTTTATTGCTTTATCAAATTCTCTTTCCATTGCTTACAAATAAATGATGATTGCGATAATTCCTATAATGGTTGGCCATTTTAAAAACCAAACCACACTCTGCTCAATTCTGAATCGTGGGAATACTGTGCCTACAAATACCGACCAGAAATAGATTAAAAATGTTTTAATAATAAGTTCAAACCAATTGGAGGCACCGCCGAAAAACAAATTCATAAATAAAGCAGCTTCTGCCACATGCAAGATTGCTGAATTGGTTCGTAATACACCTAAAAAGGTTCCATGATATTCCGTTGGAGGTCCAATTGGAATTTCGTTAGGTGCTTTTACTAAATTAAAAGGACTATGACCGAACGCGCCTAAGAGGGACAGCATGGCAGCAACAGTAGCAAAAGGATTGGTGAAAAGTGTCCAATGCATTAATCCACCTTGTTGAGCTTCTACAATCTTAGCAATAGACAAGGTGTCGTATTGTATTGCTAACGAAATGACGGCTAGAGTCATAGGTACTTCAATGGTCGTGAATTGCGATAATCCGCGACTGATACCGATGGCTGAATATGGATGTCCACCTTCACCAGCACCCAAAGCCATTCCCAGCATTCCAAAGAATTGGAAATACAGGATTAAAACTAAGTCGCCAGAAAAAGAATAGTTTGACCATAAATTTGAGCCAAAAATCATTGGCATAAACAAGAACATTCCAACGCCACCCATCAATCGGAAAACTGGGCCGAGGTAGAACATAGTTCCATGGGTAATTTGCGACCGTAGGGAGTATAATTTTGTCAAGTCAATCCAAGGTTGATACCATGGAATACCAATTCTACCTGAAACACGTGCTATGATGCGTCGCATTGTAGAGCTCATCAACATCCCCCAATTGGTTACTATGAATAAGCCCAATAGAGTCCAAAGAAATTTTGTTAAACTGTAATCCATTTTTATAATCCTCCTATTGAAATAAGGTAAAATACCACGATGAATAAAATAACATGTAATGTATAATTTTGAATGCTGCCACTGTAAATACGGCGAGTCCAACCAGCAAATTCAAGTAGATTAGTACTCATTGTATTCCAGAAATTGGTAATACCAGGAGCGACAACCCAACCTAAGGCTTTTTGATAACCAGCGTATATATTGTAACTTACATGCGTTGTTTCGGGTCTGAATGGGCGTTCAGCAGCAAATACGATATTGAACTGTTCCACTTTCTGAGCTTTGGCACTCAGCCAAATAAGCCAACCCAAAAGTAGCATAAAGGCAGTTCCTACCACAATCATAATGGTGGTGGCATCCCAATAACCTAGACTTGTAGTTGCTAAACTTCCTGTCCATGTGATAGTTTCGCTTTGGAAATGGGGTGCAATCATCTCAGAAATCGGTTGCAAAATATATTGTGGGAAAGCTGAGAATATCATAATTCCAATAATAAGAATATAGGAAGGAATCAGAATCCACGCACTTATTTCTTTCACATTACGGTGATTATCTTTGAGTTGACCTAAGAATACCGAGTAAATAAGTTTGAAAAGGTATAAGAAAGCTATAATACCTGCAAAGAAGATAATTGCCCCTTGAAAGTACCAGCCTTTTTCGATTACGGCATTATAAAATAACCATTTACCTGCAAAACCGGATAATGGAGGGATTCCACCGATGACAATAATGGAGATCAAAACCGCGATAAAGGAGAAGGGCATTTTCTTAATCATACCACCCATTTCGTACATATTGTGGGTTCCTAATTTTACCACGATACCCCCAATTACCAAGAAGAGAATAGCTTTAAACATAAAGTGATTGATGGTATAGGTGAAACCAGCCAACCAGCCCATGTGGGTCATAAAGGTCAAAGCAAAGAGGATATAACCAAGTTGTCCGATACTGGAATAAGCCAAAAGTCTTTTAGCATCTTCTTGGAATACAGCGCCCATATTTCCTATCAGGGTTGTGAGTGCACCCACCCAACCTAAAATATAGAGTAGGGTAGTTGCATTTGGATTGTTAATGCCGATGCTAAGAAACAACAGCATCAATCCGAAGACGCCGGCTTTCAATAAAATCGCTGAGACCATTGGAGAAACATCTGATTCGGCTTCTCCATGAGCGCCAGGTAACCAAATGTGTAAACCTAAAGAAGCTGTTTTAGTCATAAAACCAACTGCAAGCAAGGAATAGGCTAAAGCAGGTAATAAACTGATTTGGCTAAGCGCATCTAAATTGCCATTCAATTGACTTCCGTAGGCTAAACCGAAACCCATTAGTATGGCGTATGCACCTGCGATAGAAAATAGTATATAGCTGTAGGCATGAGGCATCGAACGTTTTCCACGAATGATAAGAAAGTACGAACCAGCCGTCATTAATTCCCAATTAAAGAAAAACTGCAACATACTCTTGGCCTCTATAAGTCCTACTAAACCAGCAAACATCATTAAAGCCATTGGATAAAAACCAGCTCGAGTACCTTTTTTAGCGTATCCAGCGATTAGGGTTAGAATGGCTCCACCAAGGAATATTCCAATGAATATTTGGCGTAATAAATCGTTTTCGAGCGATGGCCAAATATAATAGGTGTAATAAGCTATACCAGCGATGGAAGCGGTATTCTTGATATATGCTGGTAAAAAATCGATAGCGAAAATGGCTAAAACAAAAAGTAAAGGGATGTAATTAATAGCAGCTCCAAAATTGAATTCATTGGTTAAGTAAGCTCCCATTCCGAATAGAATTAGCCCCATTGACCAGATAGGAATTAGTTGATACCAAGGTGTTTTAAAGGCTGGTAATTGAGCATGATCTAGTTTTATGGCATATCCTAACCAACGGAAGAGATAGATGCCTTCAATAAAGCTAGCGACCAAAATCACCACTATCCAAGAGAAATTTCCAGTTTTGCTAAGGGTCATAATCAGTTCCCATTTACCAAAGAAAGAAGGAAAAGGAGGGAAGCCAATCAATGCAAAAAGGAAAGCGCCGAAAAGGAAGAGCAAAATAGGATTTTTGCGCAATGCAGACCAATCTTTAATATTTTCGGCATTGAGTATACCTGAAATCCAAAATAAACCAGCTTTAGCAGCATAATGCGAAATCAAAATGCTAAAAGAAATTATTAAGGTGCGCTCACCAATAACATCTTGGAGTCCTAGAATCATCATTAATAATCCAACTTGACCTATGGAAGAATAACCTAACAATCGGTTTGGATTTTCTTGACGCGTAGCCACCAAATTGGAGCCTATAAAAGTAATTGCCCCGATTAATGCGATAAAGTAATACCAATCGTTACCATTCACT
>DYSI01000015.1 GCA_020718275.1 Draconibacterium orientale | reverse complement strand
CCGTTTAACATTTGTTTTATGATGAAAAAGTTTAACGATTTGTTTTCTAAGCTATTTTTGTTGCCATTGTTTCACGTTTAAAAATTCACCCAAGTATCTTAAAAACTAATCGAAAATATTTATAGCATTTTCTCTTGGTTTTTAGATGTAAATTATTGATATATAAAATTTTAATATGAAAAGAAATATCCTAATAATTTTCGTTTTTCTCGCCATGAGTAGTGTTTTTTATTCTTGCGAAGTGGCTCAACAATTGGCTAAGGACTTATCTGTTCCAATTCCAACTGGTGTAAGTCCGCTTACCGAAGGAGAGGTAAGTCAAGGTTTAAAAAGGGCACTTCAAGTAGGTACTGATGTGGCTGTGAGTGGTTTATCAGCGGAAGGTGGTTTTCTAAGTAGCGCCATTTATAAAATTGCATTGCCACCCGAAGCCAAAATTATCACCGATAATAAAGAAAATAAACTACTGAAAGCAGTTGGCATTAGCAAACTAATTGAAGATGTGGAGATCAGTATGAATAAGGCTGCTGAACAAGCGGTTATAAAAGCAAAACCTATTTTTGTGCAAGCTATTACGCAGATGACTTTGCAAGATGCTTTTGGTATTTTGCGAGGAAACGATACTTCCGCTACCGCTTATTTGAAAAGCAAAACCTACCAAAACCTTTATAATCAGTTTAAACCAGAAGTTTCTAATACGCTTAAACAGCCTGTTTACAATGGAATGTCGACTCAAAAGGCATGGCAAGACCTCACCGGCGCTTATAATAAAGTCGCTACTTATGTTCCATCATGGAATAAAGTCAACACGCAGCTCGACGACTATGTGACCAAGAAAGCTTTAGTAGCTGTATTTGAGGAGATTAAGAAGGAAGAAGCCGATATTAGAAAAAATCCTGCTGCACGCATCGACGATATTTTGCGTAGAGTTTTTGGTTCGTAATTTTTCTAAAAATTTAGTCTAAAGCCGCCTTTGGTTAAGCTAAATTTATCACTTGACTTGCGTAATATTTATAATCGAAATGAGCTTTTATTATTTCGCTACAATCGATATTGCTGATTTTGTAGTGCTCAGATTTGCTAGGCTGTAGGCCAAAATATTTAGCATTGGAATCGAATTGCTTATTTAAAAAATGCAATCCTACGTCATGCTTGGAATAATAGTTCGTGATGGAAACATTTGCAATGGCATCAATCTTCTCAAAATCATCCTCTTTGACTGCAGCGCCGAGCAGTAGAGCACTTTCAATGACCGTATTCTGAAGGTAATTAAGCGCAGAAACCAAGGTAATTGCGCCCGCATCGATGGCAATTACAGAAATATTCTTCTCTGGATTCTCTTGTTTTATTTGTTCAATTTGTAATGCTAAGCCAACTCCTAAATGTTGAAAGTCAATTTTTAGCTGATTCCATTCAATCAAAAGATTCTCCTCATTAAATACTGGTTCAAAAAGTACATTTCGATCCATCATGATAATGGTTTTCGAAAATTCAGGCAAATAATTAGTGTGCCAATTGATTAGAGCCACCCCCGGAGATTCATGGCTATTATCAATTTTACGAATGCTTTTTACCCAATTCACTTCGTCATTTGTATCTAGTTCATTATCAATAAATCCAGAAAGTAAAATATACATTTGTTCACCATGACCTTGCAATACTTCCTTCAATACTTTACCGCTTTTGGATAATTCTATCGCTTTTTTGAAATACTCAAAGCGAATCAAATCCTTTTCTAGCTTATTTCTCACCAACGAAATCACCAAAAAATCATCGAGTAGTCCAATCAGTGGAACTACGTCGGGAATGATATCAACATCAGAAACAAGATAGCCTAAACCAAAAATAATCCATTTGCGACTCGTCGATGAAATCGGAAAATTTTGATAACTAATAAGCTCATTCAGTAGTTTAGCCTCCTCAATCAAGGTTTTGAGTTGTGCCGTTGGCTTCTTGTGGTATCGATCTTCTAAACTTTCTAACTCTCTGGCGATTTTGTCCTTCACCTTCGCTTCATCATCCTCATTGATATTATTCACCTGGTTTTGAAACTGAAGCTTGTGCTGTTCTGTTAAAGTAAACATAATAAGTGGGTTAATTGACTTTCAAAGATAAGTAATTCTGCATTAATTGATACACCCCTTAAAAAAATAAAATTCACCAGCTGATTTAGGATTATTACCCATTCATGCACTAATGGCTGCCTTGTTTTTTTAATTTAAATTCTTGCTTTTACTAAAATCAATTTGCCTAACTGCCTGTGGTCTGATTGTTCAGAAGGCTCCCAAAACACCTGCTCACTAAGTATTTATGCGGAAATTGAATGCAATTTTTGGAATTCCAGTTAAGCTACCTTTTTTTTTCTGGGGCTGGCATGATATGGCGCATATTAGCCCAGTTTATTTATGATTGATTTATTGATAATTACATTGAAATTCAATATTTTAGAAATGTTACGCTTTAAAGATTAAATCTAAATCCAAAAGAATTGTAAGCAATTTTCTGACGATAATAATTTTGAATTATCTTCGCTTCACTTAAAAAACAATCCCATGCTAATTGTAATATCTCCGGCAAAAAACATAAATTTTGACGCTCAAATTCCTGAAATTCAAAAATCTACCTTAGGTTTTGAAGCAGAATCAAAATTGTTATTAAACGAACTTAAGAAGTACGATGCTAAGCAGTTGTCACTGTTGATGACGATAAGTCCTAAACTTTCACAGCTCAATTATGAGCGATTTCAACAGATGAATTTACCTTTTGACCCAAAGCAGACCAAGCCAGCGCTTTTGGTTTTCAGTGGCGATGTTTATCAAGGTATGGAGCCTACTTCGTTTTCTGTTGCTGATTTGGAATATGCTCAGCATAAGCTTGTTATATTATCAGGCTTTTATGGTCTTTTGAGGCCATTGGATGGCATTTTGCCCTATCGCCTCGAAATGGGAACCCATTTAAAAATAAGAAATCATCCTCATTTATATAGCTTTTGGGGAAATAAATTGCTTAAAAAAATTCAGTCAGCAATTGACGAACAAGGAGATAATGTGCTTATTAACCTCGCATCGAACGAATATTTCAAGGCAGCAAATGCATCTAAACTGAAGGCTAGAATCATTACACCTGTATTTAAAGAATACAAAGATGGAAGTTATTCCATGGTTTCTTTTTATGCCAAACGGGCTAGGGGATTGATGAGCGCTTACATTTTGAAAAACAGAATTCAAAACCCCGAGGAGATAAAATTATTTGATCTGGAAGGGTATCAATACAACGATTTGTTGACCAAAGGAGAACAGTGGGTTTTTACGCGCGCTTAAACTAGCGGGCGGGCACAAATTCATAGGCTCCCAAATCAGGATTTAGCGCATCTCTGCTAACTCCGTCTAAGTCGAAGCTGGGTAAAACGCCAGCTTTGCCGTTTTCTAAAGCTGCTGAAGAGGATCCCAAATGATAGTTTTCCTCAAAATCAGGATCTTGGTTTCGGATAATTGATTGCCAAACAGCAGGATTGCTAGTGGACGCTTCTGTTTTTACCAAAACATGGTCAAAAAAAGCATTGAAACTGCCACCTTGGGCTTGATTATCAAGTACAATTTCTTCGCTATTATTACCGTAAATGATGCAATTGATAAAATTTGCCTTAACTAAATTGTATGGATATATTTTATTTTGGCTATCCATATAGTAATTATTAAGGTAAACAGCGGGTGTTTGCCGCACGTCATAATTCCAATAATTTGCAAAAGTAGCATGCCGAAACTCGTAAGAACCACCTAACGTAAGCGCTAGATTATATTGCTTACAATTGCTAATCAGAATATTTTCAGCATCAATGCTGTAGGCACGGCTTAAAATACCAACTCCCGACATATTCTCAATGATTGTGTTTTTCAGAATCAACTGATTGCCCATATCCGACTCAAGAAGTTCGGCTTGAATTCCAATAAATCCATTCCGAATGATGGCATGGTTAATTTCGTTATCCACACTTCCTTCGTTGAGCCAAATTCGATCCCATTGTCCTGGCATATTTTTGTAATATTCTTCCGGTCTATCTCCCTGAAATACAACTTTTTCGTTCTGAGTTCCTAGTACTTTTAAGCTCCCACCTTTGTAAATCCATAAGCCTGAATTATTGTGAAAATAGATTTCGGTACCAGCTTCAATCGTTAAACTAGCAGTGGAGTCAACCACTGCATAACCATAAATCACAATGGGTTTATCGTTAGTCCATACCGTATCAGTATTTTCCCCCGCCACAATATGAAAAGGAGGTAAGCCTTCAATATTTCGGTTCGGTAGGATAAAATATGCGTCCCGCCCATAAGCAAGTAAATCTACATCTTGTTGATATCCATTTACTTCAAAAACAATACTGTCGGTAATAAGCATTGGTCCACTTGCCGAATTTGGATCAACAGTGACTTCTACAAAAACATAAATGCTATCATTTGCGGGTATTTCGATATCTTTTAATTGATAGCCAGAAAGGCCATCTACATTCATTCTGAAATTTGATTGTGCTCCGCCAGCTAAATAAACACTCGAAATATTAATCTTCTTTGACTCCTTATTGGAAACTATCAAAGTATAGGTAGAGGAGCCAATGGTGGTGAAAAGGGTGTCGAAAAGGATCGTGTCATTACTAAAATGGAGTGTTACTTTCCCTTCAGATAACAATTCATCCTTGCGGCAGGAGTCTAATAAAATCAAGCCTGTAAGGCCAAGCATAAATATAAAGAGAGATAATTGTTTGGCTTTGAAAATCATTTTGAATGATAATATGAAGTTTGGTTTAATAGGATTCAATTTGTAGAAGTCGATTTAATATTATTCAACTCATAAACTAAAGAATGGCAAAAATATTATAAATAGGTATCGAATGTTGAATTAACCCTAGATTTTAAATTAAGAATGAGATTCTGAAGGAAGAATAAAAAAAGTTACTTTTGCAGCTCTTTAACTAAGATGAGGCAACCATCATAAAACACTGGGGATAGGAAGTGGATTGTTAGTAAAGAAACGGGGTGTAGCGCAGCCCGGTAGCGCGCGTCGTTCGGGACGACGAGGCCGCTGGTTCGAATCCAGTTACCCCGACCATATTTCCTTCTACCGAAAAGGTCATCAGGCTCATCCATTGAATCCAATTGAGATTTAATGGGTCTCAGGGGTGATAAATTCCTATATGTTGGGATGCTAGATTTTATCAATTGTTTACTTTTGCTTCCCTCAATTATGATATTGAGTATCTTAATCGGTAATCCTTAATTATATATCTTATAAATTGAATCTTAGCGAATTATCACAAGGACAGAAGGCAATTATTACGAAAGTAAGAGGCCGTGGAGCATTCCGTCGACGAATTATGGAAATGGGTTTTGTAAATGGAGTGGAGGTTTTAGTGGTTAAACGTGCGCCTCTGCGCGACCCGATTGAGTACGCTATCATGGGATATGAAATTTCTTTGCGAATTGCAGAGGCAGAGCTAATTGAGATTGATGATCTGTCGAGTCAATCGGCTAACGCTACTGATTTCAATGGTACACTCGTGGAAGATAGCGGTATTAAACCAAATTTAGCAGGTGATAAAACCATTAATGTTGCTTTTGTTGGAAATCCAAACTGCGGAAAAACTACCATTTTTAATCGTGTTTCGGGAATGCATGAGCATGTTGGCAATTATAGTGGCGTCACTGTGGATGCAAAGCGGGCAAGCTTTAAACATGGTGCTTACAAAATTAACTTGGTAGATTTACCCGGCACATATTCTCTAACCGCCTATAGTCCCGAAGAATTATACGTTCGCAATTTTATTCATGATGAAATTCCAGATGTGGTTATTAATGTCATCGATGGCTCTAATTTAGAACGCAATTTATACCTCACGACTCAGCTAATTGATATGGATATCAAGCTGGTGATGGCTTTAAATATGGCAGACGAACTCGAAAAACGGAATGATCGTTTGGATGATATCACCCTTGCTCAAATGCTTGGCATCCCAATAACTCGCACAAATGGGGCGAAAAGTATTGGTCTCGATAAACTTTTTGATTTGGTGATTGAGGTGCACGAAGATCGGAACCCTGTGGAACGCCATATCCATATCAACTACGGCAAATGCCTCGAAAAATCAATCGGACTCGTTCAATCCTTAATCAAAGATTCAAACAATTTTGAACTGACCGACCGCATTTCTTCCCGGTTCCTCTCTATTAAAATGTTGGAAGGTGATCAGGATGCTGAAAAACGAATCGAAAATTGTTATAATAGTTTTGAGATAAAAACTACTGCAGAAGAAAGAAAAGAAAGAATTGAACATTATTTTAAAGAAAATGCTGAATCGGCCTTTACTGATGCTAAATATGGTTTCATTCATGGAGCGCTCAAAGAAACTTATAAACCTGGTAATCAGTTCGATAGACGGGATTTTACACGAGCAATTGATAGCATCATCACCGATAAATTGTACAGCTTTCCTTTCTTTATCTTTTTGATGTGGGTTATGTTTCAAGCTACTTTTTTTATTGGTAGCTATCCCCAATCATGGATTGATACAGGAGTGGGCTACCTAGGTAATTTTGTGGGTAGCTTATTGTCTGATGGGCTTGCAAAAGATTTAATTGTGACTGGCATCATTGGCGGCGTAGGCTCTGTAATTAGCTTTTTGCCTAATATTTTGATTCTGTTTTTCTTTATTGCTATTATGGAAGACACGGGCTATATGGCTCGAGTAGCGTTTATTATGGACAAAATTATGCACAAGGTTGGCTTGCATGGACGTTCATTTATTCCGCTACTTATGGGTTTTGGCTGCAATGTGCCTGCAATTATGGCCACCCGCACCATCGAAGGAAAAAACGACCGTCTCGTTACCATGTTGATCAATCCTTTTATGTCATGTAGTGCTCGTTTGCCAGTTTATGTATTGATTATTAGTGCTTTTTTTTCAGAACATCCCGGTACGTATTTATTTCTTATCTACACCTTGGGAATCATGATGGCTGGCATCATTGCGCTGATTTTTAAAAAAACCTTGCTCAAAGCTAAGGAATTTCCTTTTGTAATGGAATTGCCTCCTTATCGGATTCCAACCACTCAAACCATTGTCAAACACATGTGGTTTAAAGCCGAAATGTACCTCAAAAAAATGGCGGGTATTATTTTAATTGCATCGCTTATTATGTGGGCTTTGGGTTATTTTCCTCAAAATATTGATTATTCAAAGGATTACGATGGGATGCAAAAGGGCCAAATCGCTCAAATTGCAAACATGAAACATTTACCCTCTGATAGCATTCAATTACTACAAAATCAAGTACTCAATAAAATTGCTATCTCCAAAGAGGCGGAACGTCAAGAAAAATCCTTCATCGGACAATTGGGGCATTTTGTTGAACCCGTTATCCGTCCTCTTGGCTTTGATTGGAAAATTGGCGTTAGTCTTATAAGCGGGATGGCTGCAAAAGAAATTGTGGTTTCTACGATGGGCGTGCTTTATCAAACCGATCCCGAGGTGAAAGGCCCACAATCCCTCAAAGTAAAATTGCAAGAAGCTACCTATACCAGTGGTTCAAAGATCGGTCAGAAAATCTATTCTACCCCTGTGGCCTTAGCTTTCCTTGTCTTTGTTCTTTTTTACTTTCCTTGTGTGGCAACCTTGGCCGCCATCAAAAAGGAATCCGGTGCGTGGAAATGGGCGGTTTTTGCCATGACTTACACCACGGCCATTGCCTGGGTGGCTGCTTTCTTGGTCTATCAAATTGGTATCTTATTTAGCTAGGTTTTTTAGATTTTTGTTTTATTTTACATTCGGACTTCGGAGCCGAAGGCAATCTCAGTAGTAAGAATGATAGTAAAAAGGCTGACTCTTTTTGTTGAGTCAGCCTTTTTACTTTATTGTAGAATAACCTTTTCTCGATAGAGAATTCGATCATCTGAATTGAGATGTACATAATAGATTCCTTTTGCTAAGGTGTTCATCTTTATTTGTTTGGAAGTTTTTCCTTGCGTTTCAAATTCTTCAAAATAAACTTCACTTCCAAGCGTATTATACACATGTAATTGCAATTGATGATTTGATCTATCAAAAATTTCAAGGGTAAAATTACCATCATTTGGATTTGGGAATAAGCTTGCAGCCAGTTCTACCCCAATTTCAATCATGCCATTGGGTAAAACTTCGATGTAATCTTGGCGAATGATTGTGTCACAAGTCAAACCATTACAAGCCTCAAGTTTTACAGTATACAGACCTGAATTATTGTAAGTATGTCGTGGATGTTGCTCAATGCTGTTATTTCCATCACCAAAATCCCAATTCCATTGGTCGGGACTTCCGCTCGAATTATCAGTAAATTGCACTTGAATAGGCCACTGACCGCTTACTACATTGGCGCTAAAGTCGGCGGTAAGGTAAATGGGTATGATATTACCATTGTTGGCTGTGTTGGAGCGAGAAGTATTGTAATTGGTATTAGCCTTCGAGACTGTGGTGTCAGGATAGCATCCAGTTGATTTGATTACTTCAATTTGATAGAAAACGGTACCGGTTGGAGGGTTCAAATCTGTGTAAGAAGTGGCAGTGGAAGGCAATTGGGTTAGTAAGCTTAGATTATTGCCATTGGTACCTCTGTAAATACGGTATGTACTAAACTGAAAACCTTGATAGCCATCCCAAATTAAATTCCACGAGCCATTTAAACCTGCATTGATCGTTAGGTGAATTGTTTTGTGTAAATCACTCAGTAAGCTAACGCCACCACAGGTATCAACAGCCGCAATCTTATATTTGTAGGCTTTGATTGCTGGATTTGAGTTAATATCCACAAAGAGTGAAGTCGTATCAAAATCCAATGCGCCAATTTTGTCGTACTGTCCTGTTATAAATCCTTCTTTATAAACATAGAAACTATCAATCAAAGCATTGTTTTGCCGCTCCCAAACCAAACGATTATGGTTGGCAGAATCTACTCCTACAATGCAAATCGATGGTGGATTTAAATATGAACTACTTACTACAAATGGCTGTGAAGTTAAATTACATCCAAAATTATCACTTACCGCAACTTGATAATAGCCGGTTTGTTTAACATAAATGCTGGAGGTTGTGGCGCCTGTATTCCAATTGTATTGATTGTAGTTTACTAATAGTGACAGTTGCATGGAGTCGGTTGTACATGGTTGAATAATGCCAGTGCTCTGTATAACAGGTTGTATACTAGGATATTGATTTAGAACAAAGGCAGGGGAGGTTTGTGAACATTGATTATCGCTCACCACTATTCTATAATTACCAACATTTTTTGCCGTATAGTTTTGATTGGTAGCTCCAACTATCATAGTATTGTTGTGAAACCATTGATAAGTATAGCCTGTACCGGCTGAAGCTTGCAACAAAATACTATCTCCTTTACAAATGGTTGCTGGACCAGTGGGATTAATGGAGGCAATAATATTGCATGGGTTTGAAGATCCTCCTGTGCAACTTATGTAGTTTGCTTTGATGAGTGTGTCTTTACATCCTGTTGAAACATTTTCTGCATACAGCTTTACGGTATACGTGCCATTGTATTGATAGGTATGTAGAGGATTAAAAAAGCTTGAAGTGTTACCATCACCTAATTCCCATAAAAAATTGTAGTTGTTCAAATTGGGAGTTTGGTTTGTAATAGCAATGCTAAACGGAGGTTGCGTAAAATTAGTAATTGATGAAGCGAATGCTAGATTGAAATCAGTAGTATTTACCTGCACTGGTACCGCCATTGATAATTTGGTACATCCCAATTGACTATTGGTAACTTTTACTTGATACGAACCTGAATTCATAACCACTATGGATGCTTGTGTTTCGTTTGCGATTGCTAAACCACCTTGAAACCATTGATAAGTATAAGTCGAACCACTATTAGCCGTAAGTAATACAGAGTCTCCTTGACAAACTGAGGTGATGGGAGCAGTAATAAATGATGGCACAGACAAGATATTAGTATTCTGACTACTTGGAGTGGAGATGCAGCCGTTTTCGCTTACTGATAAACTCAAACTCTTGATTCCAGCTTGATTAAAAACTATCTGATAAGGTCCTTGGCCATTACCACCGATAATCGTTCCGCCTCCAAAGTTCCAATTGTAAAATGCTGATGAAGAAGCACTTCCTAAGTACTGAACCGTAATGGTATCCGATGCACAATTCGTTGCGGGGAGATAAAAATTAGCGCTTGGAATGGGGAAACTAGTCACCGAAATAGCTTGCGATTCGGTAGAACAATTGAAGGAATTGGTTACTTCTACCGTGTAAGTTCCATTCGTATCGGCTGTGAATTGACTGCCGTTGGCCGCAGAAATTGGGTTTCCACTTTTAAACCAATTATAACTCAGTCCACTGCCAGCATTGGCCTGAAGTAATACCGAATCACCATCGCAAAATGAAGTAGATCCTAAAGGTAAAATAGAAGCACCAGGAACTGGGTTCACCGTGATAACAGTTCCTAATGAAGTGGTACTGCAATTATTAGAATTGGTAGCGACGAGGGTGTAATTTCCTGTTTGGTTTACGGAAATTACCGAATCGGTTGCGCCTGAAATTGGCGTTCCATAACTGTTCCATTGGTAGCTTAAGCTGACGTCGCTTGGTCCGTGCAAAGAAACCGTATCGCCTTGGCAAATGGTATTGCTTCCAAACAAATTAACCGTTGCAACTGGTGATGGGTTTGAAGTTATCTGAGTGGCGTCTGAGGTGTCGGCGCAATTATAGGCATTGGTAATTTTTACAATATAATTTCCTGACTGAGTAGCACTTATAAAAGATGTCGTCGCACCATTCAACAATGCCCCATTTTTCATCCACTGATAACTATAGCCAATGCCATTGCTGCCATATAAAACTACATTTTGACCGCTGCAAAAAACGGTATTTCCTCCCGCTTGAATCGTGGCGGTTGGAACTGGATTTACAACAATTGACTGCGCGGATGAAATATCAGTACATCCGTTGCTATTGGTAATCTTCACCTTATAATCTCCTGTTGCTTTTACCCAAATTGTATTCAAATTAGCATTTTGAATGGTATCGCCATTAAAATACCATTGGTAATCAATTCCTGCTTGAAGAGGCGAAGTTAATTGTACTGAATCACCACTACAAATTGAACTACTACCTGAAAGACTGATAGTTGCCTGCGGTAAATCATAGATTCCCAAGCTTATGGTGGAGGTGGTATCAGTGCAATTATAAATATTTTTTACTACCGCTCGATAATCACCTGAGTCATTGGCTTGGTAAAAGCTAGCGTTGGCATTGTTGATTAAATTTCCATTTTTTAACCAATTGTATTGGTAGCCCACACCTGCATTGGCTGCCAATACCGAAAAACTTCCAGGGCAGAAGGTGGTGTTACCAAAAACAGAAATGCTATTATCTGGTTTTGGAAATACTTGAATATGTCCAATCATAGTGTCGATACAGACAAAATTGGTTACTTTCAAACTAATTTTATAAGCACCCGGTGTTAGCGGCATAAAAGTATAACTTGTTGAATCTGTAGATTCTACAAGTCCATCATTGCCTAAATCCCAAGCAAAAATACTGCTGGTATCGGTTGCTAATGAGCTGTTGTAAAGAATCAATGAATCGCCAAAACATAGGTCAGCAAAATTAAAAGTTGCGGTTGGAATGATGCAATTTTCTAAACGAAAGTGCATTGAATCGATCATGCTCCAACGTCCTCCTGCATCTTTTACGCGAAGATAAAGTGCATGGTAAAAGGTATCGATAATTCCATGATTAAAGGTGAACGTATAATCTAAAGTATCATAAGGCGAAAAATTGACCATATTACCCAGCCCAAACGGCATAATGGTATCAACGGAATATTCGATGGCTACTATCTTTTGGGTAGTTTGGGCTGCGCTTACAAACACTAATTTTCGGTCATTTAAGCTCCAACGGTCCAAGGAATCTTTCACTCTTACAGTAAATTGATGATGTCCCATAGTGAGTGCACTTGAAGCAATTGCAGCTGATACATCAATGGTATTTCCAGCTGAAAAATTGAAATTGGTGCCATTACCTTTTCCCGGATCTGCGTCGAAGAAATATTCTGCTTCTACAATTCGAGGACTACTTAAATTGCCGGCCAACAAATAAATGAGTTGGCGATCGCTCAAACTCCATTTTCCGGAAACATCTTTCATTCTGATATTAAAAAAATGTAAGCCTGAAGTCAAACCCGCGGTATTGATTGCTGTGCTTAGATTCACACTGTCGTCCGGAGTGATGGAAATGGAAATTCCATTACCAAATCCTGGGTCATTATCAAAAAAGTATTCTGCCTCCGTAAGATTTCTACTGGAAACAGGCCTTGAGATATAAAATAGAATCTGGGATTTTAAGCTCCATTTTCCATTCGAGTCTTTAGCACGCGCATTCAAATAATGCAAACCAGAGGTGAGTGTGGAAGTTGAAATGGTGGTATTCAAATCAATGGTATTTCCAGTTGTAACGGTAAGTGCATTTGCATTACCAAAACCAGGGTCATTATCAAAAAAATACTCGGCGGCTACTAATTGCCCAATTTGGTGGTTATTCGTAATGTATAAAATCCCTTTTTGTGCCAAACTCCATTGTCCGTAACCATTCTTAACTCTTATAAATATAGTATGAATGCCTGTAGGCAATGAGCTGGTGGGGATGCTTTTGAGGGTTGAAATCGTATCGCCGTTTGTTATAGCAATGGCATTTCCGTTGCCTTGGCCTGGATCTGAATTGACAAAATATTCGGCGGCTACAATTTTTGAAAGCGTGGTATTGTAAACTGGATTTATATACACTAAACTAACGCCATTCATACTCCATTTACCTGTATTTGAGCGAGTTCTAATGTAGAGATGATGCATTCCGCCACTCAATGACGCGGTGGAAATACTAAAACTAGCATCGATGGTGTTAGTAGTTGTAATTGAGAGTGATATGCCGTTCCCTCGGCCGGGGTCATTATCGAAGAAATATTCTGCATAATTGATTTGCTGAGCGTTAAGCTGCGTAACAAAGAAAATGCAAAGCACTGCTCCGACTAAAAATCGGATATATCGTGTCATAATTTCTTGGTTTTACAGGTTTATAATTCAGCTTTTTTGGCTTTCAATTTCACATTGATATTAGTCCCTTGATTTACTACCGGATTAGTAATGAGCATTTCTGTAACCTTGGGAATGGTAAATGCACCGCCCCAAACAAATGGATTGGGTCCTCCATACGGACCAATATCGGTACCGTCGGAGCCTGCGTTTTTGCCTGGCGAAGTTGCTTTTAAATGATAGTCTTTTGTTTTATCGTATGTGCCGGAAGATAGTGCGGTTTCAAACAATGGATTTACATTGGATTTATTGTTGGTTCCTGTGTTTCCTACCGGTGGCAAAACATAAGGATCGGCTGTTGATTTCCAACTCAAATTATTAATAAATTGATTATTATACATATGCGTTTGGTTGGTTGGGCTTGAACACAAAAAGATATTGTTAGAAGCAATTGCATTAGTAACATTATAAAAGTAGTACCAATTACAAAATAAATTATTTGAAATTACCACCGTATTAGCATTTGAATAATGTATACCATTATTATTGGACCCAACAAATACATTATTGGAAATCAATATATTAGAACAATTATTGATTTGGATATAATTTTGAATTAGGTTGTTTTTTATAGTCCAGCCTGAACTTCCTGCAGCAATACTAATATATGATGATATGATATAACAGCCAAAAATGCCAATATTGTTTATATTTCCTTTATTAGCAATCACATTATCAAAAGTAAAACCTTGAAAAGTAGAGCCTGTAGGACTTGAGCTTGGACTGGTAGTAGTATCTAAGTACAGATTCGCAATACGTGATCCAAATCCTTGAGTTCCATCGTAGCCAAAGCCAAAAAGATGAAGTTTCTTCTTAATGGTAATATGTCCATAATCATTACTTGCAGGATAAACAAAAATGGTGTCGCCGGCAGTGGCTAAATTGACTGCTGTTTGAAGGTCAGCGATATAACCGGCAGGACGGTTTTGATTTTGATCGACATGGTGGGTAGTTGCTTGACTCAAAATTGCCACGCAAACCAATACTATTGTTAAAAATAAATTTTTCATGATATGTATTTTATTGTTTTTCAATTGTTTAAATAAATTAATAAGCTGCTTTGGTGGCTTTCACATTCACATTGATTGGCGTGGATTGATTGATTACCGGATTGGTAATATTGGACTGGGCAATCTTGGGAATGCTAAACTGCCCTCCCCAAACAAATGGATTTGAGCCGCCATAAGGACCAATATCGGTACCATCTGTAGCAGCGTTTTTGCCGGGCGAGGTGGATTTTAAATGATAATCTTTCGCCTGATCAAAACTGTCAGAGGAAGGTGCAGTCTGAAATTGTGGATCTTGGTTCGATATATTGCCACTTCCAGTATTGGCTTCTGGAGGCATAACATATGGGTTTAGGGTGCTTCTCCAGCTGATATTATTATAGAATACATTATTATACATATAACTGGTATTAGTAGCTCCAGAGCAAACAAAAATATTATCGGTTACGATGGCATTAGTTACTGTGTTGAAGTATTGGAAATACATTACCAAATTGTGGCTAAATATTACGGAACTTGAACTGCTTTGGTTTATTGGATAGCCATAATATCCACCAAAAATATTATTATTAATTACAATAGAAGCGTTATTATCAATTGTAATATAACCAGAAAAATAATTATTGGCGATTAACCAGCCTGAGCAATTATTATTTAGGTTAAGACATTGAGTAACGTTAGCGAGATAATTCCCAATGAGGAGTATATTGGTAATATTTGGTTTGGAACAGGTTAAATAACTTATAGTAAGACCTTGAAAACTTGAACCGCTCGGATTGGAAGCGGGTGAAGTTGCAGTATCTAAATACAAATGTTCTATTCTTGAATTAAAACCAGAGGAGCTTCCACTATATCCTTTCCCAAAAACATGAAGTTGTTTTGAAATAGTAATATTTCCATAGGAAGAATTGGAAGGATATAAATAAATGGTGTCTCCAGCAGTGGAGGCGTTGATGGCTAATTGCAAATCTGCGAAATAGCCGCTTGGGCGGTTGGGATTATTATCCACATTGATAATGGTGGCATTACTAAATAAGGTGCCGATGGTGAATGCAATTAAAATAGTAATTTTTTTCATGATTTTAATTTTTTTGTTGATTTATTAGGGTGATTAGTTTTATTGAGTGATATGTTAATTTTATAGAAACATACGGGGGCTAATTTAAAGTATTTTTAACAAATATTTTCACCTACAATTATAATTTAGAACAAATCTACTTTATAATACCAATGTCTTGTTATATAATAAGATATGCAATACTATATGATTTTGGTAACATTAGTGGTTTTAAATATATAGGTGGAATATATATTAAGCTTTTGATGCAATTATTAAGTTGGTGATAATAGAAATTCTTCTCTTTACTTGAAGCGGTTTATGGGTTACAAAAACGGAAAATTAGAACTATAGAACTTGGTCTTTTAGCGACTTTAAATTCGCTTTTTTTTCTCCAAATTAAAAAAATGACTCACCTTAGGGATAAAAGTCAACAAACTAATTTACCAAAATCATTTCATGCAACATTAAAAAACGTTGGTTATTTCGGTTCAATGAAATTCTTTGACCTTAAATAGTCTCGCACTAAATTAGGAAAGGCATATTGAGTAAGTTCATTTTTATCTACAATTAACCAATTTCCCTTTTGAGGTAGATGACTTAGGCGTATTCTTACAAATCGCGTAATGAGTTGTTGATGTGTGAGCAAATGCTTAATTGGTAAACTGATTTCTTCGAACAACCAATCTTCTGTATGGATAAGATTAACAAGCTCTTGAAGCACTAATTCCGTAGGTAGATCAGTGGAAGATTCATGAAGAGGCAGTTGGAACAGATTTTTCCAGATATCATTATTTTGACGCTGTTCGATTAAAATTGAATCATTTGATTGGATTAAGAAATAATAGAAAAAGCGGGTTTTAATCTTCACTTTTAGCTTAGGGGCGGGGATAAGGTGTACCTTTTTATTTTGGAATGCGTAGCAAAATGACGCAATGGGGCATACATTACAATTTGGATTTTTAGGAACGCATTGCAGGGCACCAAATTCCATAATGGCTTGATTGTAGCGCGCAGGCGAGACCTGACCGATCCATTGATGACTGATTTGCTGCACCAATTGATTTGATTCAGGGCTATAGGGTCTTGATTCAATTCCGATTATGCGACTAATTACGCGAATAACATTCCCGTCGATAGCAGGCACTTTTTCGTTAAAAGCAAATGAAGCGATTGCTGCGGCTGTGTATTTACCAATACCGGGGAGTTTTACTAAAGAGTTGTAATGGTTTGGAAAAACACCATGAAATGTAAAAGCAACGGTTTTAGCACAAGCGAGCAAATTGCGTGCTCTGGAATAATAACCCAAACCTTGCCAGAGTATAAGTACCTCATTTTCATCAGCTTTAGCAAGTGCATCGACTGTAGGAAAAGCCTCAATAAATTTGTAATAATAAGGTAACCCTTGTAAAACCCTTGTTTGCTGTAAGATAATTTCGCTCAACCAAATAGGATAAGGATCTGTAGTTTGTCGCCATGGTAAATCTCTTGAATTGGTTAAATACCAATTCAAGAGATTTTGACTAATGCTATTTTTCATTAATAAATTTATATCTAGTAAATTAACTGCAAAAAAAACAAAAAAAAGATTTGTAATTAATATTAAATGCTATCTTTGCAACCCGAATTAAAATAAATATTTAGTTTTAAAAATTGATACAAAATGACAAAAGCTGAAATCGTAGCAGAAATTGCTAACAAGACCGGAATTGAAAAAATTGCAGTGCAATCAGTAGTAGAAACTTTCATGGATACTGTAAAAGCAGCCATGATTAACGGTGAAAACGTTTACATGCGTGGTTTCGGTTCTTTCATCATCAAAGAAAGAGCTGAAAAAACTGGTAGAAATATTTCTAAGAATGTGACTATCAAAATTCCTGCACACAAAATTCCTGCATTCAAACCTGCAAAAACTTTTGTAAGCGAGGTAAAAAACCTAAGTAAGTAATTTATTTAATACTTTTTATTATGCCAAGTGGTAAAAAAAGAAAAAGACATAAAATGTCTACTCACAAGCGCAAAAAAAGATTGCGCAAAAATCGCCATAAGAAGAAATAATTTTTAAGGCATTTTAAAAGGAAGTTAAAACAATTACATAGTTCATAAACTGTGTAATTGTTTTGCTTTTATCCTTTTACAATTTCTCCCCAACAAACGCCTTGCGTTCTATCGGTCTTAAGCTTTCCTTTTGGGAAAAGTGCGAGAATTTCAAATCTCACCTTTTGTTTTCGGAAAAGGGGATAAATCTTATCCTGTTCATGCACAAAGAAGGACTTTGTGTTTTTTTTATAATATTTAAAGAGTTACCGTGGACAAAGAATTAGTTATTAGCGTCAGTCCTCAGGAAATATCCATCGCCTTGCTTGAAGATAAGCAGTTGATGGAACTCCACAAAGAGCGACTAGGTAATAATTACAGTGTCGGTGATTTATATCTTGGAAAAGTTAGAAAGGTAACCCCTGGTCTAAACGCAGCCTTTATTAATGTAGGCCATGATAAAGATGGTTTTTTGCATTACCATGACCTAGGTCCCAAGATTCGTTCATTGAATAAATTTGTCAAAACTGTTGTTAATTCAAAAGGAAATCAATCTGATTTAAAAGATTTTGTCTTTGAACCTGAGATAATCAAAACAGGAAAAATTCAAGAAGTTATTGCGCCAAATCAAAGTATTTTGGTGCAAGTAGCCAAAGAGCCTATTAGTTCAAAAGGGCCACGTATTACCGGCGAGATTGCTTTTCCCGGCCGATATGTAGTATTGGTACCTTTTTCTAACCGGATTTCTGTTTCGCAAAAAATCAAGGATTTTGAAGAAAGGAATCGCTTAAAGCGTTTGGTAAAAAGCATTCGCCCTGCCAATTTCGGTGTTATTGTTCGCACAGTAGCCGAAAATAAAAAAGTGGCTGAATTGCTTGCTGATATTGAATCACTAGTTGAAAAATGGAATGAGGCAGTCCAAAAACTTCAGGTGGCTAATCCACCCGAACGTATTCATGGCGAATTAGGCCGAACCTCCACCATGCTCCGTGATTTATTAAACGAAAGCTTTAGTAGTATTCATGTTGATGACGAGAAATTAGCCCAAGATCTTAAATCTTATGTGGCCTCTATTGCCCCTGACAAAAAGGACTTGGTAAAATTGCACAAAGGTAAACTGCCAATTTTTGAACTTCATAATGTCGATAAGCAAATCAAAAGCTCATTCGGTAAAAAAGTGAATATGAAATCTGGCGCTTATCTGGTTGTTGAGCACACAGAAGCCATGCACGTCATTGACGTCAATAGTGGCCATCGTCTTAAAAAAGAACTCAATCAAGAGACCAGTGCATTTGAAACTAATCTCGTTTCAGCAAAGGAAATTGTGCGTCAACTTAGGTTGCGCGATATGGGTGGAATCATTGTTATTGATTTTATCGATATGATCGATAAAGAAAATCGAAGAAAACTTTTTGAATTTTTACGCGATGAAATGAAGAGTGATAAGGCTAAACATACTATTTTGCCTGTCTCAAAATTTGGAATCATTCAAATTACGCGTCAACGGGTGAGACCTGAAATGGAAATTGAAATTCTGGAGCAATGCCCTATTTGTCAGGGTAGTGGAGAGGTGAAAGCTTCTGTGCTTATTACGGATGAAATCGAAAATAGCATTCGCTTTTTATTGCAAGATCAAAACGAAGCTTATCTTGAAATCCGTCTGCACCCTTTTCTCTGGGCTTTCTTTTCTAAAGGTTTTTTCAATTATCGTTGGAAATGGTACAAACAGTACCGCAAGTGGGTTACGCTTAAATCTGTAGCCTCTTATCATTTCCTCGAATATCACTTTTTTAACAAAGATGGTGATGAAATAAAACTATAAGATTTTTGACAAAAATTCAACCGACAAAGTATGTTATCTCAAAAGGGATTGTTCGCAGGTGAACAATCCCTTTTTTTTGCCTATTTTTTTTTTGAAATGTCAGCTTTTATAATATGTCAAAGTGTTGATAAATGGCTAAATTTCCTTCTCCTCAACCATTTAAGTTTACCCCGAACAATGCTTTTACATAACCTTCTGTCGGATGCATTATTTCTAGAGGGCTACGATTAAGTGGTTTAAAGGCCTTGCGAATCTTAAGCGTTTCGGTAGCTTATTTTTATGACTATTTTCCAATAATTTATGGAACAAGGATTAAAATTAATAAAATAATTAGCCCATTAAAATATAATTAACCCTAATTTAACTCCTGATTTTTAATCTGACCATAGTAAATTTGAATATATCTTTGTGACTTAATTAAGAAAAATATGCAACAATTAAAATCGATTATAGAGCAAGCTTGGGAAGACAGGTCTTTGCTTCAAAAGGTGGAAACACAATCCGCTATTCGTCAAGTAATTGAAATGCTTGACAAAGGACAAATACGAGTGGCAGAGCCTGTTTTGGAGTCTTGGCAAGTGAATGAATGGGTTAAAAAGGCGGTTATTCTGTACTTTCCGATTCAAAAAATGGAAAAGATGCAAAGCGGTATTTTCGAGTTTCATGATAAAATTGCGCTCAAAAAAGATTTCGATAAATTGGAAGTTCGGGTGGTTCCTGATGGCGTTGCGCGCTACGGAAGTTATCTAGCTCCCGGGGTAATTATGATGCCAAGTTATGTAAACATTGGAGCGTATGTCGATGCTGGAACTATGGTCGACACATGGGCAACAGTAGGAAGTTGCGCTCAGATTGGAAAAAATGTACATTTGAGTGGGGGAGTCGGGATTGGTGGTGTGCTAGAACCCGTGCAAGCTGCCCCTGTAATTATTGAGGACAACTGTTTTATTGGCTCGCGCTGCATTGTGGTGGAAGGTGTGCATATCGAAAGGGAAGCAGTGCTTGGCGCTAATGTGGTCATTACCAAATCGACCAAAATAATTGATGTTTCTAAGGAAATTCCCGTTGAATATGTTGGTCGAATTCCTGCTCGGTCGGTAGTAATTCCAGGCTCTTATACCAAGAAATTTCCCGCTGGTGAGTACCAAGTTGGCTGCGCCTTAATAATTGGTCAACGCAAAGCTTCCACTGATTTGAAAACTTCTCTCAATGAGGCTTTGAGAGATTATAAGGTTGCTTTTTAATGTTACGACCTTTGAATTGGAACAACTCCATCAACGAATTTAAAAATTATTTGCGCATCGAACGGGGTTTGTCGGATAATTCGATTGAAGCTTATGAGCGCGATATCGAAAAGCTGCATCAATACTGTCAGCATGTGCAAATTCAAGCCGATCCTTTGGCTGTAAGTTATAACGATTTGCAGAATTTTGTGCATTGGATTGTAGAATTGGGCATGTTGGCCAGTTCACAAGCGCGTACCATCAGTGGAATTCGCGCATTTTACCGATTTCTAGTTCTTAGTGGTCGACTCCAAGATGATCCTTCAGAAATGATTCAGCAACCAAAGATTGGTCGAAAATTGCCCGATGTTTTGAGTAATATCGAAATCGATGCACTTATTGATGCTATTGATTTGAGCAGTCAACAAGGTCAGCGAAATAAGGCTATACTCGAAACGCTATATTCTTGTGGGCTTAGGGTTTCTGAATTGGTAAATTTGAAAATCTCGGACTTGTTTTTTGCTGAAGAATTTATCAAAGTGGTTGGAAAAGGAAGTAAGGAACGCTTGGTACCAATTGGCAATGAAGCAATTAAATATATTAATATCTATTTAAACGAGATACGGGTGCATCAGGAAATTAAGCATGGCTTTGAAGATTATGTTTTTTTAAATCGGCGTGGAAAACCTCTTACAAGAGTCATGATATTTACCATTATTAAAAATCTTGCCCTTCAAATTGGCTTGCAAAAGACGATTAGTCCGCACACTTTTCGGCATTCGTTTGCCACTTCTTTGGTTGAAGCTGGTGCTGATTTAAGGGCTGTTCAGGAAATGCTGGGGCATGAATCCATCACCACCACTGAAATCTATACGCATCTCGACCGCTCCTTTTTGCGCTCAACCCTGATAAGTTATCACCCTCGTTTTTCGATGAAATAAATCTTTCTCTTTATGAATTATTCAATTGTTTTACTGCTATTTATATCTGTAATAATAAAATCTGCCACTGCTCAAAATGTGGAAGATTATTTCCAATTAGGAAAAAATTATTTTAACCAAAAGGAATATCTCAAAGCCAAGCAGAAATTTAGTTTTGTTGTATCGCATAGCGATTATTATTACGAAGCCTACAATTATCGTGGAAGGACTTATGTGTATTTGAATCAGCCCGATTCGGCTATGGCTGATTATGCAAAGGCTATCAAAATGAAAGCGGACTATATGCCAACGTATTTTTTTAGGGCTGAATTGTTTTTTTCGCAAAAAGAGTATGTCAAGGCGCTGGCAGATTTGGACAAGGTAATTAGTCAAAAATCATCATTTATTCCTGCAATATTGTTGCGTGCACAAATTTATGAAATACAGAATAAGGGCGAATTGGCTTTAAAGGATTATTCCAAAGCCATTGATAATGGAACCAAGGAGGCGAGCGTTTTTTTTCGTCGAGGACTGTATTACAATGGTAAAACTTTGTATCGAAATGCGCTCTCTGATTTTGATAAAGCCTTGTCCATCAATCCTAAATATGCAGAGGCATGGTATCAGAAGGGTCATTCACTACAAAATTTAAATCAAATTTCAAAAGCTATTGAAGCGTATAATCAAGCGATTTTACAGGATCCTGAAATGCAAATTGCTTATGAGCGAAGGGCTTATCTACTTGCGTATACTAAAAATTATGCGGCCGCTATTGGCGACTATGAACAATTAATAAGTCATTTTAAATTGCGTTCCGATACCTTGTTTATTCGCAATGCGAGCGCTAAAATGGCAACGGGAGATCTTGCCGATGCTGATCGGGATTTAGTGAAAGCATTAAGCAGTAATTCAAAATCGGAACTAGCGCTCTTAATGCGAGCGCAAATAGCGATGAAAAAGGAAAAGGGCGGAGGGAGTGCACTATCGTATCTGCAACGTTTGGTAAAATTAAATCCCAAGCATTCCGAAGCATGGATGATGATTGGCCAAGTGTTTTTTAATCAGAAAAATTATTTGCGAGCGATTGAAAATTTCGATGAGAGTATTCGGTGCAAGGCAAGTGCTGAGGCATATTATTTACGCGGTATTTGCTTTTCTGAAATGAAGGAAAAATCAAAAGCATGTGCGGATACTCAAAAGGCTGCTGATATGGGACATACCGAGGCACAGCGAGCTTTGAACATTATTTGCCGATGATTTTTGGTAAAATTACTTTTTTTAGGAAGCGAATAAGCCGAAGCAAATCGTTATCGCAATTTGCTTATCATGAAAGTTAGCTTGTCGTTTAGGTCGATTTTACCATCGATCCAGAGGATTTTAGTGCCTGATTTTTCCATCTTGCGCCACCAAGTTTCTTGTCGCTTTGCAAATTGATGAATAGCGGTATTCAACTCACTAAACATGGTGTTGTAATCAATTTGACCGGTAATATACTGGGTGACAAGTCGGTATTCAAGGCCATAAAACATAAGCTTTTCGGGTTCCAATCCGGAATTTAGCAACTGAGTAACTTCCTCAATCAAACCAATTTGAAGCCTTGAATCAAGGCGCTGAGTGATTCGATTGCGGATTTCGTTGCGCTCAAATCGAATTCCGAAATTGATAGATTTTATTTTGGGAACTTCTTTTAATAATTCGGGATGTTCACGGTAATAAGCATCAATTTCTAAGGCTCGTATGCTTCTGCTTTTGTCGTCTAAATCGCTGGTATTATGTGGAGTTCGGGATTCGATGACCATTTTCTTGAGTTCTTCATCGGTCTTTTTCTCGAGTCGGATGCGTAATGCTTCATCGCGTGGTACTTTCATCAATTGATAGCCTTTGAGAATAGACTCGATGTACATGCCCGTGCCGCCGCATAAAATTGGAATATTCTGATGCTGAGCGATTAGTTCATAAGCTGTGAAAAAATCTTTTTGATATTCGTAGACATTGTATTCGTAGCCAGCATCCACCACATCAATTAGATGATAGGGGATTTTTAAGCCATTTACCTCATATTCAGCTAGATCTTTTCCGCTTCCGATATCCATACCACGATATACTTGACGGGAGTCGGCGCTTATAATTTCACCTCCAATAATGGCGGCTAAATTTACGGCTAGTTGAGTTTTTCCGGAAGCTGTCGTTCCTAATACGCTGATTAATTTGTTGTCCATTGATTATAATTATGTTCCTGACGTTTGATGTCTTCAAGCCTGCAAAGATAGTCTCTTACCGAATTGAGCTGCTCGGTTCTACTGCGTTTAAAATCTATATTTTTAAAAATAGATGCATCATTCGCAAACTCAGTTTTTTTGGTGATAAATTCGATAAGATTTTCTTCCTGCAGGCTGCTTGTATTTTGATGTTTTAAAAACTGCAAGATTCGTAATCCATCAAAATATTGGTGAATAGCCCTTGTGAAATGGGACAAATCTTTATGATTATTGCGAAATTTTGCCCAAAGCAAACTTCGATCCATAGCTTCACCAAGGAAATTGTCAATAGGCGTATCGATATCTCGCTCAAATAGTTGTGGTATTAATTGATAAAACTGTTGTATCTGCTTAAATAAACTCATGGGATACAATGGGTAGGAGTTCCAATCTCCATTTTTACCTTTTATCATAGCGGGGCCAGTGCCAAAGAAAACACGATCGGAGAATCGAGTAGCAGGAAAAACTTTCTCGTTAAGCCACAGTCCAATGCCTTTGTATTTCACCATTTTCTGAAGAAAATAGAAGTCTTCGCCACTCTTTTTAGGCGTGAATCCTCCCAGCTTGCGAAGCGCTTTAAGCCTGAAAACCATGGCTGATCCAAGGGCAGTAAAGGCGTACGGACTTTTTATTTCCATTAGATTCAGCAAATAGTATCGCATGTAAATTTCGTAGCGTAGAATGGCTCTATTGGCTTGTTCATCAGCAGTGAGCGGATGATAATAGGGAACCGCCAAACATTCGAGTCGGGGGTGTTTGGTAAAATGTTCAATAACGGATTGGAAATAACTGGGTTTAAAAGTGGTATCGGCATCCAAACTGATAATAATATCATCGGCAGCGGCTTTCGACTGAATTTCATCCATCAAAGTTTTTCGAGCCCAGCCAACGCCTAAATGTTCCTCGTCCCAGCCTTTGCCAACACTACTTCGGTCAATTAGCGTTAGGGGAAAGGGTATATTGAGTTTCCATGACTCAATTTGCTGAATGCTTGATTGGTTGCGATAACAAATCTCTACTTTTTCAGGTATTTTCCACCATGATTCGGGTTGATTTACACAGAGATAAAGCTCGAAATTTTGATTCGTTTGTTGCTCAATACAGCTCAGTAGCGTAGGTAAATTATCTAGTTCGTCAAGAAGTGGAATGGCAATATGAAGAATCATTGGATTAAGGCTACAACAAAAGTCAAAAGTAATTGTAAATTAGATACGAGTGAACTTAAAACGTTTGCGACTTTTATTGTAAAAATGGTTGTTTTTTCTGCCCGTTTTTCGAGGATTGATTTGTACATATCCACTGCGTCCACCATTGTAACGTGAGCGCTGATTGTAGTGATTGGAAATGTGATAGCCATTAAATCCAAACCAATATTGTAGGCCGATGCTATAGTAAGTGTAGCCTTCGATGCCTGCAATATAACTGGTATTATCGTTTGCTGTGGCGTCTAATTTATCGGAATTGATTAGGTGAACACTACCTTCGAGGTTGATAGATAGGTTGTTACCAACAAATATTTTCATCCCTAGTGCCATTGGTAAAATGGTTTCTGTCATGGAAATATATTTTCCACCTTCGGTTTTTGGTTTACCAAAACCATTGCTTCCAATTTGTTTTTCGGTGCCAATTTGATATTTCAAAGTGCGGGATTCAGTCATTCCAATTCCAAGGGTGGAATAAATTAAGAAATGACGTCTACGATCTGCTCCAAAAATAATATTGCTGAGGTTGACATTGGCGGAAAGGTTATATTCAAAAATATTGGCAATAAAATAAGCGCTGCTACTTGCTTTGGTTCCTTGCAATCTTCCAAATTGCATATTTCCAGTAATTCCAATATAGGCATTAAACCATTTATCTATGACTATTCCACCCATTGGACGCATGTCCTCGTAGAAATATTTACTGAATGGGGTGCTGTTTAAACCACCGGATTCAGCTCTTAAATCCCCGAAAAATGAGGTGCCTCCAAAATGAAAACCAAAAGCCCAATCCGATCCATAGGGATTGTATCTTTTTGCTTGCAGTGAAACAAAAAAAGTAAAAGTTACTAAAACAAGCAGTAGCTTTTTTGATCTCATTCGAAAAAAATTGGTGTTAAGCGATATTAATTTGGGGTCGTATTTTGACCGTAGAATTATTGTACAAAGAAAAGTAAAATTTACTTGAAAATAGATTTTTTTAAAATTATTTTTTTACGTACAATATTAAAAAATACCGATTTGCATTCCTATACTCAGCTTAGGAGCGTCCATTATGCCGGTGATTTTCATCATAGAATCGAGTCGGTATTTTGCAAAAATTGACAACCGTTGGTAGCCAATATTTACATAAACGCCAGTTTTTTGCGTGGCAATAATCTCTGGATTGATGATTACCGTTTTCACTTGCTCGTCATCTGGTCCTGAAAAGTCTTTTAAACGATTGGTGCCAAACAAAACAAAATATCCAAAATCGATGTATTTTCCAATTTCGTTGCCATGTTTTCCAAAATTGAGTCGGAGGTAAGGTGCAATTCCAAAGCTTTGAGAAACTAGTTTGTCGGTATTGAACAAGTTGTTTTGATAGCTTAGATTAAAGGTTGGCGTTGCAAAATTATATTTCTGAACACTATAATTGAGCGTGGAACCAAGCGATAACCAATTAGTTACTTTGAATTTTAAGCGAATGCCATATTCAAAATCAAAACTGCGCAAGGTCTTAGTGGAATATTCCATAGCTGCATCCGTTTGGATGAAACTGCCCCAGGCTATATAATAATGCAGAAAGAAAGGTCTATTCTTCCCGAATGGATTGGGATCATTGTAGTCGTATGGCGACTTTTCAAGCATAACTTCTTGTGCTAATGTTTGTTGACTTTTTAATAAAAAGCTTAGAACGACTAGAAGCAATGCGTATTGTACGTTTTTAAGTGTTGACATATCCTGATTAATTATACAGTGAAATGCGACGAATAGTGCCCAAATAGTAAGCTTCTACAAAATAGGTTTCGTCATCCGAAAAGAATATTTCATCGAGATTCAAAATTGCATCAATGTTGATAAGGTTTTGAGTGACTTTAATCACTTTATAGTCGATGATATGATGATGGCTATCAGCAATTTTTAAATACAAATAAGCGGATTGACCTATCTGAAATGAATCTGGCGAATGAATAATGGCTTCAATGAGATTATTGTTTTTAACCAAGTCGAAAGCCATGGGAACAGAATCTTTGGTTTGGTTTAAAATGTAGGAAGCTTGGGGGATTCCATATCCATGAGCATAATCGAAATAGGGGTAAAGGTGACCAGATTTTTCGATTAACTCAAACAATTCCATGGCTTTAAGTTCGGGGTGAACTTGCAAAGCGCAAGCGGCAAAACCTGTAACCAAAGGACTAGAGAATGAAGTTCCGTCGGCAGAATTGAGTGAGTTTTTTTTGTTGGCGACCATTGAAGTGCCAAAGGCGCAAACATTTGGTTTCATTTTGCCGCTGGCAGTAGGACCGTAACTGCTAAAGTTGATATGCAATAAGGAGGAAGGATCAACGCCGCCAACCGATAGTACGCTATCTGCATCAGCTGGAGTTCCGATAACTTCCCAGGACGAACTTCCGTCATTTCCAGCGGCATTAATTACTAAAATACCTTTTCGGGCCGCTAAGTTGGCGGCGCGGGCTGCCAAACTTTTTTCACCGTCCATATCTTCTTGGAAGTAGCGACTAGTGGTATAGCCCAATGAACTATTAATGATATCTGCTCCATTTTTATCTGCCCATTCCACGGCTTGCAGCCAGTTTTTCTCTTCGCTAAATGGTTCCCGATTAATTTCAGTTTTGGCGAGCAAAAATTCTGCACCACTTGCCATTCCTATGTTTTGTTCCGAATACCTATCTATTCCTCCAACGTTTGACATCACATTGGTTCCGTGTTGAATCGAATAAAAGACATTCTCTTTGTTTTTGGTAAAATCCCAGGTTTTGAGGAGGCGATCTTCATCTCTGATTTTCTTGAAGGCGTCGATGGTGTTGACTCCTGGAAATCCTCCGTCGAATATCGCAATTCGAACTCCTTTTCCATCAATTCCTTTTTTCTGAAATTCACTGAAACCCATCACTTCTAACTGATTGGTTATAAGTGTATTTTCGTCGACACTAGCTTGGGTTGATTCATTTTTGGCTAAAATAGTTTGCAGATAAATCGGTTTTATTTTGCTAACGAAATTCAGCTTGCTAATTTCAGCCAATTGACTTGGGGTAGCAAGGATTGCAATGGCATTGAACCATCTTGTTTCGCCTAAAACACTATCGGATAAGGCGTTGATTTGTTGAGAGTAATTTTCGTTTAGCGGCCAATCAGTTTCCTCGCTCAAGGGAATATTATTTTTGATTCTACGATCAATCGCTTTTTGGTCGAAATAGCGATAAGGGTCAAATTGAACGCCCTCTTTATCTTTTAAAAAGACCCAATATGGTTCTTGAGCCATGGCTGCAAAATGAACTAGCAGCAAGAAGAGAACAAGCCCTAAGCGTTGCGTAAAGTGAAACATAATTATTGTTTTTTGGTTTTAAAATGGGTGTTTATATAGTCATTTATATCGGCGATAGATTTGATTTCGTGTGATCCATTCCCGCTACGAACGTACATTTTTTCTTCCGTTTGACCGGACTTGTTGGTGGTTTTCAGATACATCGGTTCGTTGGCAGCATGCACTTTTACTTTGCAAACAATGCGATCTTCTTCTGATTTTTCAAATTGGATTCTGATGTTTTTGCTAACGTATTTAATGCCCATATTGGCATGTAAAATATTACGAAGATGAATTTCATAGTAGTCGGTATCTTGTTTTTTGAGCGTTTTTAAGTCGTTGGCAATTCCAATGATATTTTTATCGTCATCCACTCCAATTAGTAGGATTCCACCATCGGTATTGCCAAAGGCGGCAATGGTTTTCATAACTACTTGTTCAAGTTCTGCATTGGGTTTTAATTGCCGATAATCCCACCGAAGCGAAGATTTAAATTCCAGTGTGCGGCCTTCATCTCCCATCAATAATTCGTCGAGCGATGGGAATATGGTGCTTCTGCTGGAGCGGTTTCTATTCTTGAAAATTAGTAAAACAATGCCTAGGAACATCAGTATTCCTGCCAATGCAAGGATAATTAATACTAGCCAATTTTGGCTGTTATAATCTTCAATAGCTTGATTAGGAATACTTAGTAGAAAATAGCTGACGCTGTTTTCGTTCGACAAACGATTATAGGAGTTCCAAATAGTTTCGTTTCGATATTGGAAGTTGAAAATCCCGTTTTCACGGTTTTTCAAATTATTATAATGATGAAAAGCATATTGTAGAAGGCTGTCGGATTGTATGGATATTTTATCGGTATTTGATTTTAGATCCAGCCCTTTGCTGATGTTAACTACTTGATCATCTACTGTTTTGATGGCTAATAAAACCTGATTGTAACGGCTAAAGGTTTTGAAATACTGTCGTAGACTTTGGTAGGTATAGCTGTAGATAAGAATATTGTGGGTAGTTTTATTAAGATAAGGATAAGCTAAAATTATAAGCTGATTTGTATCGTTGGTGGGATTGATGGCAGGATTTTGTGGGCCGAAAAACCAATGAATCTTACCCTGATTTTGAATCAGGTTTTGATACCATTTTGTTTGATAGAAGGATGTTTCGAAACTTTGGCTCCAGCTGCCGATGAGCTTTCCATTATCGAAGCGTTTCCAAAGCACTAAATCAAGACTATCGGTACTATCGGCTGCAATCACTAGGCTTTTATTATCGCGATGAATAGATATTTTATAATTATTCTGCGTGAATGCTAGATTATTTATTTCAGGATGTTTGTTTAGAAATTCGATTAAGTATTTTTCGCTCTTCACCGTGTTTTGAATTAGGAGTGAATCTTCGAATTGCAAACTCAAATTCTGGAGGTTTACATGAATGTTTTCGATAAAACACTGGATATTTTGGTCGAAAATTATTGCTTCTTTTTTGAATAGTTGTTCGGGATATTGATGATTTCTTTGGTTTATGAAAATGGCTGAAAACAATAGGAGAATAGCAGTCAACAATAGGGTAATCGGTAGAAAATTCTTACGCATACATTCAGAAATTGAATAGTGATATTTCGGTTAAATTGAGTGTCAAAAATAAACTTAATAGCCATACTTAGCACTTCAAATTTTAGGAGAATTGTTAAAAAGCTATTTCATTAATCAAATTCAACAAGGAACTAGGTAATTCACGCCTTCTGCACCTTGGTTTTATGAATTGTTGGCGGCGAGAATCCAGATGGGGAATTAGGTTTTTGGATCGCAGTAAGCGGAATTGAGCTTTTGATTTAAAACAAGATTATATGAATGAAAATACTAATATTTGGGGATATGGATTAAGGGAAATAATCTCACCTTTGTCGCATGATAAAGCATATTAGAAATCACAAGATCATCCAGATAATTCTGCTTCATTTAATGATGGTAGGAATAATATTGGGCTTGGTATTCAAGACTTTATACATGCATACACATTATTCAGCTACGGGTGAAATGGTGATGCATGCTCACCCATTGGCCAGCGATGAATCGAAAGGAGCGCCTATTCATCATCATCACTCCGAAAGTCAATTATTCGTTTTGCAACATATTACGGATTATTTCGACGAGATAAACTCACTGGTTTTAATATTTTTTGTCAGCTTACTCGTACATTTTACAATAAATTACCGCAGCGCTATTTCTTCTTCACAGCTCGTTTTCACAGTAGGACGTGCCCCACCAATGGTTGAATAATCAAATAGAAACTTTTTCAAAGCTTTAATTTATTTCTGTTCAATGCGATATTTCCTGATATAATCAGTTGATATTCATAGAATTTGAATTATAGGCTTCATGTTTTCAATTTTTTCAACCTTTATTTAAATTAGCGTATAATGATAAAAATTCAATATTTAATGATTCTCGTTTTTTTGAGTTTCTCACTACCAGCATTTCCACAGATTTCCGAAAATATCGTCAAAGGCATCGTTACCAATAACGGGGAACCAGTTCCTTATGTCAATGTGCGACTTTATGGAACGGTGATAGGAGTCTTAACGGATGAGCAAGGCAGTTTTCAGATTGGAAGGGTGCCAACTGGAAATCAGAAATTAGTCTTTAGTTCCATAGGATATAAATCAACTGTTAAGGAAATTATGGTAGAAAAGGGTCGGGAGGCTATTTTGCAAGTAGCTATGGAAAATGATGTTTTTGGACTTGAGGCAGTGGTTGTTACAGCCAATAGAAATGCTCAGTCGCGATCCGAATCGCCAGTAGTGGTGCAAAATTTATTGCCAGAAATGTTTGATAATACGCAGTCGATAAGTGTTAGCGAAGGGCTAAATTACTGCACCGGCTTGCGTATGGAAGATAATTGTTCCAATTGCGGATTTACACAGCTTAGAATGAATGGATTAGAAGGGCCGTATACTCAAATATTGATCAATAGTAGACCCATATTTAGTGGATTGGCAGGGGTTTACGGTTTGGAAATGATTCCTCTAAATATGATTGAGAAAATTGAAGTAGTGAGGGGAGGAGGTTCTGCATTGTACGGAAGCAATGCCATTGCAGGCACGGTAAATCTAATTTTAGTGGATCCCTATTTCAATAATTATGAAGCGGGAATTACCAATAGTTGGGTCGGTATTGGTTATGATAAACCAGCTTATGATCAGTCGATTAACTTTAATGCCACTTTGGTAAGCAAGGATTATAAGTCTGGATTTTCGCTTTATGGATTTCATCGAAATAGAGCCTATCTTGATGTAAATGGTGATGATTTTTCGGAATTACCCCAATTAAATAATACCACACTTGGCGCCCGTTATAATCAGCGGTTGAGTAAAACTGCCAAACTTACTTTAGATTTCTTTTCGATTAATGAAGACCGGCGAGGTGGAAATCGTTTCGATTATCCATTGCATCAAGCCGATGTTGCAGAGGCTGTTAGCCATAAAATATCAACGGCAGCAGTAGTTTTTGAGCAGATCCTGCGTAAATCCGATTTGTTAAGCATTTACGCTAGTGGACAAGGAGTTAGGCGAAATTCGTATTACGGCGCCAATCGATCGTTGAGCGATTATGGCTTTACAAAAGATCAAACTTTTGCGGGTGGCATTCAGCATCGCTTTGTGCATAATCAGATAAATATAACTACTGGAGTCGAATATTCGTCCGATCATTTGGAAGATACCAAACTAGGCTACCCAATTTTATCAGCAGCAGATTCTTCGGTCATAGATATTGATAATACGCTTATTGCAAATCAATTGATGAGAACCCTAGGAGCCTATGTGCAGTTGGAAATGAGCTATTTAAAATGGAAAATGACCTTGGGCGGTAGATATGATAATTATTTAGTAGAAAATCTCGCCGAAAATCTCGCGCTCAAAAAGGGAATGGTTTTAAGTCCAAGCATTACTTTGATGTACGAACTAAAGCATAATTTGAAACTTCGAGCCAGCCTATCGCGTGCTTATCGTGCACCGCAAATATTTGATGAAGATTTGCATATCAATACCAGTGGTTCGCGTCAGGTTTTGTATCGTAACGATCCAAATCTAGTAGCCGAAAAAAGCATGAGTTCAATGCTATCGTTGGATTATAATTTCAAAGTCAGAAGCATGCATTTTAACTTTTTGGCAGAAGCATTTTATACGGTTTTACAGAATCCTTTTGCCAATGAATTTGGTGCAGCCGATGCGAATGGGGTAGTGGTTTATACGCGGATTAATGCCGAAAGTGGAGCACATGTGGCAGGGCTAAATCTTGAGACCAATTGGATTCCTAATAATACACTGCAAATTAGCATAGGCGGCACTATTCAGCAATCGCAATACGAAGAGGCTCAGGTGTTTAATGAAAAGAACTTCTTCCGCTCGCCCAATACTTATAGTTATCTTACCTTCGACTATGATATGAATAAACGATGGGAATTAAATGTCTCTGGAACCTATACCGGTGCTATGTTAGTACCATATTTTGGACCACAAATAGCGGATTCAGAAGCCGGTGAATTACGAATTAGCAAGCCGTTTTTTGATTTAGGATTAAAGCTGCAATACCAGCTGCATTTTGGCGAAGTAGATGTACAACTCTTTGGCGGGGTGAAAAATGTTTTCAATTCCTTCCAAAATGATTTCGACCTAGGAATTGATAAAGATCCAGCTTACATTTACGGGCCGGCAAAGCCGCGTACTATCTATGTTGGCCTCAAATTAGGGAATATGATATAAGCAAAAATACCTGAAGTAGAGCTAGTAGCAGTATAAACGGATTTAGGAAAATAGTTCGCGTTTGTTTTTGATAATGATATGATTCAGTTATACATCCAAACGGTAACACAGAGAACAATTGTTAATGAATTCATAAATTTTGAAGCAGGGTAATGATAGTCGAATAAATAATATATTTGTTGGCTAGATAAAATTATCTAAATCAAAAGCATTACTATGGATATTAACGAAATACTTAGACAGCATCAACTTTGGCTTGAAACGCAAGGTGAAGAAGGAAAACGAGTAGATTTTACGGAGATGTATCTTTCTGGACAAAATTTTACTGGTGTAAATTTTTCCAAAGCATGGATGCCACGAGTAAATCTTCAAGATTCAATTTTAAATCAAGCCATTCTTGATGGGGCTAATTTGCGCGAAGCAGATTTATCCTATGCCAAAGCGGACCGATGTTCTGCACTTAGGACTGATTTCTCTAATTGTTAACTCAGTTCCTTATCAATATCGAATTCAATGCTTGAGCAGGCAAATTTTGCATATGCATACGCTTCGGAAGTAAATTTTGATAATAGCAATCTTACCGCTTGTAATGGCGTCAATGCCGATTTTGCATTTAGCTCATTTGTTGGGTCGGTTTTGGATAAAGCCAATATGGTATCAGCTTCTTTTTGGGAAGCTCAACTGACAGATGCCTCAATGATAGAAACTGATTTTAGTGCTGCTCAAATGGAGGGCGCTTTTTTATGTAGGGTAGTAGCTTGTCGAACTAAATTTAATGAAGCAGTTCTTGATGGTAGCTCTTTTCACGCAGCCAAATTACACGAAGCAGATTTCAGGGAGGCAAGCATCGTCGATTGCCATTTTACTGAAGAAATTATTTCTAATTGCATCGGTTTGAATAAATAGAATCTGCAAGAATCACTTGGCTCTATGTTATATAATTTGAAATCAGTAGGATACAAAACAGACAATCCAACGCACCACTTTAGAAGTTGGGACATAAAGTTGTGATTTGAATTGAATTGTATCTTTGACTTATTGATAAACAACTTTTGATAAAAGTGTTTGTGGTACGTCTAGTTGTGATTTGACTTTGAATTGTATCTTTGACTTATTGATAAACAACCCCCCTTCCTCCATTCCTATATGTCCGCTGGTTGTGATTTGACTTTGAATTGTATCTTTGACTTATTGATAAACAACATGTGTGGGAATTTAATTTAACAATCAGTGGTTGTGATTTGACTTTGAATTGTATCTTTGACTTATTGATAAACAACTGTGGCTTTGTTAAAAGTTTCAACACTTGGTTGTGATTTGACTTTGAATTGTATCTTTGACTTATTGATAAACAACGTGTGCCTCTAACTATATATATTATTACTAGTTGTGATTTGACTTTGAATTGTATCTTTGACTTATTGATAAACAACTAAAAAATATGTTTGGTCTACTTTACCAGCGTTGTGATTTGACTTTGAATTGTATCTTTGACTTATTGATAAACAACCGTCAAAGAAGTACCGCCAGCACCGACTTGGTTGTGATTTGACTTTGAATTGTATCTTTGACTTATTGATAAACAACAACTCATTGAACCAGGCTTCTTTACTGGTTGTTGTGATTTGACTTTGAATTGTATCTTTGACTTATTGATAAACAACTGATGCTGGATTTATATATTCCTGCACGTAGTTGTGATTTGACTTTGAATTGTATCTTTGACTTATTGATAAACAACTTCAATACACGGACGAAGAGAAGCCCGTAAGTTGTGATTTGACTTTGAATTGTATCTTTGACTTATTGATAAACAACACATTGTAAATATAATACATATTCTTACAAGTTGTGATTTGACTTTGAATTGTATCTTTGACTTATTGATAAACAACTAGGGAATATTTCAGGCAACGCTGGCACGGGTTGTGATTTGACTTTGAATTGTATCTTTGACTTATTGATAAACAACTTTAGGAGTTGTAAGTCTATCAACAGGATCGTTGTGATTTGACTTTGAATTGTATCTTTGACTTATTGATAAACAACATTTATTAACTTTTTAGCAGCCGTTTACCAGTTGTGATTTGACTTTGAATTGTATCTTTGACTTATTGATAAACAACTAAGTAATCATTGTTAGTAGAACATTTGTAGTTGTGATTTGACTTTGAATTGTATCTTTGACTTATTGATAAACAACACCGCAAAACAAATGCAAATTAACAGGCTGGTTGTGATTTGACTTTGAATTGTATCTTTGACTTATTGATAAACAACCTCGTGTGGTGGAATAGTAACCTCAAACGGTTGTGATTTGACTTTGAATTGTATCTTTGACTTATTGATAAACAACTTCAACTAATGGAAGTGTTTTTGTGAGCAAGTTGTGATTTGACTTTGAATTGTATCTTTGACTTATTGATAAACAACTTTGGACATGCAAAATATAAAACCGCAAGTGTTGTGATTTGACTTTGAATTGTATCTTTGACTTATTGATAAACAACATAATTCAAGTGTTAAAGCTTTTGATTCTTGTTGTGATTTGACTTTGAATTGTATCTTTGACTTATTGATAAACAACCTGCACCATATCCAAAAAGATTGGATTCTTGTTGTGATTTGACTTTGAATTGTATCTTTGACTTATTGATAAACAACTTGTAGTGTCTTTTGGCGTTCAATTTCTACGTTGTGATTTGACTTTGAATTGTATCTTTGACTTATTGATAAACAACTGTATACTACTGGTAATCAAACAGTTGCAGGTTGTGATTTGACTTTGAATTGTATCTTTGACTTATTGATAAACAACGCTTCGTGAAAAAATCGGAAGCCCTATCAGTTGTGATTTGACTTTGAATTGTATCTTTGACTTATTGATAAACAACCGGATTGGCAGGAGGTAGCGTTTGGAATTAGTTGTGATTTGACTTTGAATTGTATCTTTGACTTATTGATAAACAACTTGAAAAGGAGAAAGCCGCAACACTAAAAGGTTGTGATTTGACTTTGAATTGTATCTTTGACTTATTGATAAACAACTCTTGAAGATGCCTTGGAAGACGTGAAGCAGTTGTGATTTGACTTTGAATTGTATCTTTGACTTATTGATAAACAACACCAACCATTGTTCCGCCCGCTTTCCTTTTGTTGTGATTTGACTTTGAATTGTATCTTTGACTTATTGATAAACAACTTTAAAAAAAAGAAAAAAAATGGCAAGTGGTTGTGATTTGACTTTGAATTGTATCTTTGACTTATTGATAAACAACCTTTAACGGTAACAACGTACACAGGCTTAAGTTGTGATTTGACTTTGAATTGTATCTTTGACTTATTGATAAACAACCTTCCAAAACTGCCTGCAAAACTGCGGCCCGTTGTGATTTGACTTTGAATTGTATCTTTGACTTATTGATAAACAACTCCCTGTGGATTTTTACGTCCATCGAAAAAGTTGTGATTTGACTTTGAATTGTATCTTTGACTTATTGATAAACAACACTTTAAATATTTTGAGGGTATAAAGATAGTTGTGATTTGACTTTGAATTGTATCTTTGACTTATTGATAAACAACATTTTTGTGAAAATTATTAAAAAATGACTGGTTGTGATTTGACTTTGAATTGTATCTTTGACTTATTGATAAACAACATACCTCTATGTAGTTAATTGTTTTTCAATATTTTAAGTCGTAAATCAGAATTGAAAAATTGTTTATCATTTTAAAATGCTCGGTCTCGTGCCGAGCTTTTTTATTTCCTCTTGATTCTAAAACATCTCTAATTGTTGACTTGGCGCTTGTGCTGGCTTTTCTTTTCTACCACTGAATACTTCCATTAGCCCAAATTGCATATCCGTGATACTTAGTATCCCAACATGCCCTGTTTCTGGTAAAAGTTTCTTTACTCTTTTGATATGTACTGCCGCATTTTCGCGACTGGGGCAATGACGTAAATAAATGCTGAATTGAAACATCCCAAATCCATCCTTCATCATGTCCTTCCGAAACTGTGAGGCTGCTTTGCGTTCTTTCTTTGTTTCGGTTGGTAAATCGAAAAATACTAATACCCACATAATTTTATAGGCGTTTAATCCTTCTAAACTCATTGTTGTTCAGCGCTTTTGTTTATATTTCGGGATAGCTTATTCTTCGTAAACTTCCTTCAAAACACTTTTGCAGACTGGCCGTGGTTTGTGAAATACCTACCATCAGCGGACTCTTTTGTCCATTAATTACCACATCTATTACTGGTATTTGTAATAGTTTTGCTTTGATATTCTTATCAATTTCCTCCTGTTCAGGGAATGTTTCCATCAGTTCCAAAACCAACTCATCCACATACGGACGATAGGGTTCCATAATGTCATCCGCCAAACAATAAGCGTTGTACCGATTGTGGTGATGAATACCTAAAGTGGGCAATAATCCTGATGAAACTAAAGCCCGCGCAACAACTGCCCGCAAAATGGCATAGCCATAGTTCAGAAAATTGTTGGGATAATCGCCCTCCCTTTCGCGAAGAAAATTATCTTGCTCCGGAAACATATTTTTCCAATAAAAGGCTGCTGCTCTGGCTTCATGGTTCTGTTTGTCGCCACTACTCACACTTTCTGCCCAATGTAGCATATTGTTGATATCCATCTCTTTATGCTTTTTTAAAATGGCTGCTTGATTACGGATTTTGCGTTCGATGGTTTGTTGCCACAATTGCTTTTTCAAAGGTTGGCTGGCTTCAATCTGAAATCTAAATCTTTCGCTTTGAACGCTATTTCCGCTTAAAGGAAGCAATAAACCAACTGGCAAATGTTTGCTGTCGCAAGTGATAATGGCCGCATTATTTTCGAGCAGTCGGTCAAATACCGAAAAGGTGCAAGTGATTTGCGGGTGATCGAGTACTACCACGCCAATATCTTCAACCGGAATCAATCCCATTACCACCGGTTTGCCCTCTTCATCGGTTTTGCTAACCTGCAATTGGTCGAGTTTGATGGATAAATAGGAGGGATTGCCAAAATATAAAGTCCTTTTAATCATGCTTATAAGAATTAATTTAATCAATATCCATGAAACGATTCAGGCTTTCCAAATGTCGTTTTTTAAAATTGGTCTGATCTCCAAACAAATCAAT
>DYSI01000014.1 GCA_020718275.1 Draconibacterium orientale | reverse complement strand
GTGCAGTATGTCGTCAATATTCTTAAAAGTTTGTTCAAACATTATTTAATCCTGTATTTTTCGTTCATTAAACCGCAAATGTACCAATTTTCACGGGTGCATCTGTAATAAAACTCCTCAATTGTATAACGGGCGTTCTAAAAATTGCTTTTTCTTCGTTGGACTTCAATTTTAAAATCCTCACTTCCCTTCGACTTCGCTCAGGGTAGACTTGCTCAGTGCATCGCATTTACACCAGTAAACTGCGGTTTTAAACTTGTGGTGAGCTTAGCCAGCCCTGAGTTTACCGAAGGGTCGAACTAATCTTGTCGGCCTCAAAAAATCTAATTTTTAGAAACCCTCATAAGTGATAAAATGAGCCTACTGAATTGTTTATTACAACGCTTTTGCAAGCCAGCATCGGCTTGTTTGTCGGATCTATTAGCAGCCTCAATAATGCCGCATTCGGCCATGCTGTGACGGGGCGATGAGGGTTTACAAAAACAAATAAAAAAGCAATAGTCGACCGTGGGCTAGCCTAAAGCAAATTCCTTACTTTTACGGCTTATAATTTAACATTAGCTGTCGCGAAATAAAGGCCTTTTACAATGAGCAAAGTCACCGCATGGATTTGGCAAAAACTGAAATGGATAACCCTCCTTCTTGCGCTGCTATGCTATGCTGCAACGCTACTAATTGCAAGCTTTTATTCCGGTTCTTTTGGCAATCGGATTGACCAACAGAAACTCCAAAAAGGAGTTGATCAGTTGCAAGTCCAGATGCAAAATATTGCCGATCAGCTCGAAACATTGCCAGAGAATTTTTCTTTTTTCAACCAAAGTTATCTGGATCTTATGGCCGAGAATCCAATTTCGGTCTTTGTATACCAGCAAGATTCGCTCATTGCCTGGACCAATAATGAATATCAGGTGGAGGCAGCATTTGACTATCAAAAGCCGCGAATTATTAACGCTTCACATGCTTTTTTACTGGTGCGCGACTTTAAACTCGCTCATCATCGGCTGCGCTTGAGTTGCCCAATTTTAGCCAATTACAAAATCGAAAATGAATATATCCAAAACAAACTAAACCCACTTTTCAGCATTGATCGCCCGGTAAGTTTTTCGACTAATCTAAAGGCTTTTCCACTTCTTTTGGATACCAGAGGAGAGGCCATGATTGGCGTGAAATGGCAAGCCTATCCGCTTGACAATACCCAGCAAAATACGATGGTGTTTTTCTTGTATTTATTGGCGTTCATCCTTAGCTTGGTGTTTGCCCGTAGTCTATTGAACGCCATTTCCTTGCCTTCGATTTTGCGTATCGTTTTGCTGTGGACTTTCATATTTGGTTTTCTCTGGTTCCAGAAACTAGTATTTACCCCTTCCATTTTGCTCAATGGCCCTATTTTCAGTCCGACCACTTTTGCTAGCTCATTATTATTCAGCTCCTTGGGCGAGTTTATTTTGGCGTCTTTCGCTGGTCTTTTTGCCTTGATTTCGCTGCATGATTATCTAAAAGACTTCGCAAGTTTGCGCTGGAAAAATCGGTATTGGCAGGCTGTAGTTTATGGCGGCTTTCTGATTTCGATATTTTTCGTCCTCCTCCTGCTCAAAGGTATGGTCGCTGATCTAGTTTTTCATTCTACCATTTCCTATAATCTGTTGCTTATTTCAGATTTTAATTACCTCACGCTGATTGGCTTAATAAGCTTAAGCGTTTGGATTTTTGGCTTTTATCAGCTTTTTGTTCGACTCGATTATTTGCTTTATGCAGACACCTTTACGCCTAAAATGAAATATACCATTTTGGCCATCGTTCTGCTGGTCGTTGGTCTGCTTACGTTTTTTATCCTCTCTGATCATTATTATACTTTCCTTTTCTTCGGCTTATTTTTGCTTTCAAACCAATGGATCAAGCAGGGCAAAATCCTCCACCGCTTTTCTGTAAATATACTTTATCTTTTGGCTATCAGCCTATTACTCTCATATTGGCTCACAACCTTCAATCTTGATAACGAACATAATAAGCGAATTGGCTTAGTAAAAAACATCGCAACCGATCAAGACCCGCAAGCAGAATATTTTTATACCGACATAGCCACAAAGATATACTCGGACACAAGCCTACTAAAGATGTTCTACCAATCGGAGGTGAATTTCGATTCGATAGGCTTATATATCGAAGAGCATTATTTTAGAAAATACAGTCACTTCGATCAATACGATTTGCAAACGACCATTTGTTCGCAAGACATGAAACTGATGATTCAACCTCAAAATACCGAAATCATCTGTGATTCCTTTTTTTATTACAACCTCATCCGCTTTGGAAGCCTCACCAGCAACAAAAATTTATACCGACTAAATTACGGAACGGGGCAAATTAATTACCTAGGATTATTGCGATTTCTGCAAACCATAACGGATAAACCCCTTGTGTATACGGTTTATATCGAGATCAATTCCAAGCTAAAACGCAAAGGATTCACCCGATTGCTGAGCGCAAAAGGCAACGATCCATTCGAGAAAATTGCAAATTACTCCTTGGCCCTATACGAAGAAAATGAAAGAATTGAATCCTATGGAAGCTACCGATTTCCAGAGCATTATCATTGGCAAAAGATGGACAAGAGCGATTTCCGATTCATGGAACAAGGCGGCTATGATCATTTAATTTATCGCGCATCCAAAAACCAACTGTATGTATTGAGTCTACAAATGCCTAGTTTTTTTAATAAGCTAAGCTCCTTCAGCTATCTTTTTGTTCTCTACGGTTTGATATTTTTTATTTTTCTAAACCTTATTAGCTTGAATCCACATAATCCATTGTGGCAAAGGAGTTTTGCAGGTCGCATGCAAGTTGTAATGACGAGTATTATCCTTAGCTCCTTTGTGGCCATCACCTTGATTACGCTTTTCTATTTTCGCAAACTTAACGACAATAAAAACAATAGTCACCTCGAAGCCTTGGCCAAGTCGCTCCAAACAGAGTTTGAACATAAATTTGAAAAAGAGGACGGCCTTCGTAAATTGGATGTTGGGGTAATAAACAAGCTAATTGGCAGATTTTCAAGTGTTTTCGATACAGATATCAATATTTACAATCCGCAAGGGCGATTAATTGCCAGTACCCGAAATGAGGTTTTTGATTACCCACTCATTTCCAGATTGATGAATCCACAAGCTTTTCTAAGTCTGAAAGAGGAGCACCAAGGTTTGTTTATCACCAAAGAAAACATAGGAACACTGGTTTATTCCTCAGCCTATATTCCCTTTCACAACGAAGATGGGCGAGTGGTTGCCTTCATTAATTTACCCCATTTTGCGCATGAGGAATTGCTAAAATCGGAATCCTCGAGCTGGATGGCAACGCTGATGAATGTTTATACACTCATTTTTGTGCTGGCTATTCTAACCATTTTATTGGTCAGCAACTATCTATCGCGCTCGCTTAATGTGCTGAAAAAGCATCTCCATGAAGTAGGGCTTGGAAAAACGAACCAAAAGATTAAGTGGAAAGGCATTGACGAAATAAACACCTTGGTAGAAGAATATAATAAAATGCTGGACGAACTTGCGCTAAGTAGCGAAAAATTGGCTAAAAGCGAACGCGAATCGGCATGGCGCGAAATGGCGAAACAGGTGGCCCACGAAATCAAAAACCCGCTTACACCCATGAAGTTGAGCGTGCAATATATGCTCCATAGCTTCAACCAGAACGCTGATTTTTCGAAAGAAAGAATGCAATCACTCGCCAATACGCTGATCGAACAAATCGATACACTATCCGATATTGCTACTGCCTTTTCTGATTTTGCCGAAATGCCCAAATCAACGGTTGAACTGCAAGATTTAAATGCCATCGTACAGTCTTCGGTGGCGCTCTTTCAAGAAGAAAAAGACCTCCACATCAGCCTTATACTGGCTGAAAATGCCCAGGTTCTCATCGATAAAAACCAGTGGTTAAGAGTATTTAATAATCTGATAAAGAATAGTTTGCAAGCAAAAGCCGAAACTCGCGATCTCGAACTGAAAATTGAATTGCAAAATAGAGATAATCATCTCTTCATTCGCTTCACCGATAATGGAAAAGGAATTTCTGATGATTTGAAACCGATGATTTTTGTACCGAAATTCACCACTAAAACAAAAGGCGCAGGACTTGGCCTTGCCATGGTGAAAAACATTGTGACCAATGCCAACGGAACTATTCATTTTGAATCGACGATGGATATCGGAACTAGCTTTATCATCGAATTGCCTTTACCAAAATTATGATTTATGAGCCGAATTGTTAAGTTTTATTTTAAAGATACGGAATTGCACCAGCAAGCCATGGCTATACGCACCAAAGTCTTTGTTGACGAACAGCAAGTGCCCGCCGATTTGGAATACGAAAATGAGGAAGAGTCTACCCATTTTATGGTCGAATACCGCAAACAATGGGTTGGAACAGCGCGCTATCGTCGCACCGACAAGGGGATCAAGTTTGAGCGTTTTGCCATGCTACAATCATTCCGCTCAAAAGGTCTAGGTCATGATATTCTGCGCTTTATGCTCACTGATGTAAGCCCATTTAAGCAGAAAATCTATCTCCACGCACAAGTGGGCGCAATTAACTTTTACAAAAGGCATGGCTTTGTCATCGTGGGACCACTGTTTACAGAGGCTGGAATCGAACATTACCCAATGGAATACGAAGAACCCGATAAGCTACAACAGGCTTTAGAAAAAGCAATCTGTAGACGGTAAATTGCTCCTTCATAAATCTAGCCTACACACTCCAAATGCCTAAGCAATAGATTTACTTAAAAGGATTTTGCCGAAGCCTACTTCATCACTTTGAAGCTTTGGTATTCGCCGCCCATAAAAACCCTAAGCATATAAATGCCTGTTGCGAGCTGGTTGCTAGGCGTAATTTGCAAATGGGTAGTTCCGTTAGGAATATTTTGATAATAAACCATTCTACCACTCACATCATACACTTCAACAGCAGCATCCTTAGAAGCAACCGACCAAGTCAAATCAAAGCCTTGGGCATTGCTATAAATTTGAAGGTCAGAAGCATTAAATTTGGCATGCAATACATTTGAAAAATGCTCAGTACCATCATAATCCACACTTAGTAAGCGATAATAATTACTTCCAAATAATGGGTTTGCATCCGTAAATTGATAATGATGAGCAATACTGGTCGTTCCATTTCCTGATAATTGGCCAATTGGCGTATAATGCTTCAAATCTTCAGACCTCTGCACTTCGAAATAATTATTATTCTTCTCCGAGGCTGTTTCCCAAAATAAGGCTACCGAATTTTCGTTGGTGGTAGCTTTGAAACTTAATAACTCTATTGGCAAGGTACTTCCTGCCAAATCGCCATAGCTGATGATGTTGAAATAACTAAATGCTGTAAGATTTTTGAGTGTAATGGTTCGAGCAGTGTAATTAACAGTTCCCTCAAGATCAACCCAAGTAATTCCGTCTTCGGATTTTGCCAGAGAAAGTTTAGTAGGATCAGCAATTAATCCAAGTAATGCATCAGTGAAAGGCAAAGTGATATCATACACGAAATTAGTACCACCAGTTTGCGTAATTTGGGTATAGCCAAACATCGGACTGGAGCTAGGTAAATCAGCATGCACGCCGCTAAAATATTGAACGTCAATAGCGGTCGGCAATGCTGAACCACTTTTCCAAGTGATAGTTGCAACTGTTCTGCCGCCAATGGTATAGGTGGTGGTGTTTCCAACGGCAATACTACCACTTTGGGTGGCTGAAATGGGCAAGTTTGTTTCTGGACTGTCAAATTCGAAAGCGCCGATATCTGACGAACCATCAGCATCATCAATATTTCTGGAGTCACCGGCATAATCTGTGCTTACCTCACTTAAAGCAATGCCATTACCGTTGGAAAACCAGCATTCAGAATTGTCGGGGATAATGGATAAATCGCCATTACTAGCATCCAAAAACAGATCAGCAGAAGCTACATTGGTATTTACATCACTCCAACTGGATGCGTCTTTCCCTGAAATCGTCTTCCAGCCTGCGAAACTATAATTGGTAGATCCATAGCACCCAATCTGAGCTGAATTAGCCGAAATCAAAAGATTATAGTCGGATTCAATCGTACCACTAGCGTCTGCAAATGTAATTGCGACATTAGAAGAACTATTACCAGATCTTTCATTATAAAAAATATTGTTTTTGAGATTTACATTACTACTCCTAACTTTATAAAAACCAGATGATACGTAAGTGGAAGCCGAAACATTTCCCAGTATATAAATGGAATTATAAAACATTTTCACAGTCCCGCCTGTTCCATTATTATAGTAAATACCATAAACAGGCTGACTAGTTGAAAAGGCATTCTGTCCTAACGAGATTACATTATTATACACGCTATAGGATGATGGAGTGCTTGCACTACTAAACCTAATGCCATTGATTGAACTGGTCGTGCTAACTGAAAAATTTGGACCAATTTTATAAATACGGTTACTTTTAATATTGATAGCAGCTAAACTAGCAATATAAATACCAGAAATATGACTAAGAGAGGAAGAAGTTTGAGTGATATTGGCAATAGTGTTTTTGTTTATATTTGAAATACCTCCTCCTATTCTGATAGCCATTACTTCAGCAGTGCCGGCAATAACTATACTGGAAGCAATCGTGGCTGATCCAATGATATTCCCATTGGTTGTACCAATATTGCAATTTCCTGCATTTTGATAAATACCACAAAAATTTGAAGCACCTGTGCTAGTGAGATGGATATTGCTAATCACATTATTATCGATGGTACTAGCGGTGGTGGTCCCAACATTTGAAAGGTAAATAGGATAGAAATTTACCGCTCCTGAGTTAATCCAAGCACTTCCCCCGCATGAAGTTGATTGACCTCCAATATAATTATTGGTAATCTGGCAATTATCGGAATTGCTGCTTGCAATATATATTGGGTATTGTACTGAAGATGGTGGAGTGGACAAATTATTATAAAAATGATTACCTCTAATCACCCAGTTATCTCCATTTCCAATAGCCGCAACGTAAACTCCTGAAGTTTCAAAATTAAAGATTTGATTATTGCTAATGGTATTATCGCTATTTTCGATCCCCGTACTTCCGGTACCATTAGAATAAATCCCATAGGTTGGTACACTAATCATATCCGAATGATCACGAATAATGTTGTTGTCAATCAGATTAAAATTGTTGCCAGTACTGGCTGTTGAAGTCGAGAAGAGTATAACATATTGAGTAGATTTACCTTCAAAAGTGCAATACTGAACTTTATTGTTACATGCTCCGTTGATAAAAGATATTGCATTAAAATTGCCAGTATTGGTATTTCGAAATTTCAAGTAATTACCACTCCCCGCATACCTACCGTCAAAATAGATGTTATCGGCTCCATTCAGTTTAATCAGTGCATTATTGATGCCTCCTGAAATCGTATAAACCGTATTAGAATTAGGTTGGATGGTGATGCTAAAGGCGCTACCGCCAGTACTGAGGGCATTGAGTGCATTGGTCCCTGTTTCAGTTAAATCAGAAACAATCTTAAGGGTGATATCCCCAATGATGGAGCTTGCATTTGCGGCTGCAAAAAAACCACCAGTGCCTGTCAAACTAGGATAATCTCCTCCAGAACCAATTTCGTAAGTTCCTGATAAAGAAGAAGTAGAGACGGTATAACTGTTCGGCGTGGTGGGCGAGGCTGTCCTGCTTGTTACACTCGAATGATTAGCGCCAATAAAAGGAGAATACCAAATATTTGGGCTAGTCGCTTGATCTTGAGCAACAATATAATATTGGATAACATCACCTGAAACAGCCGAGCGCGATAATTTGGAATAGTCAATCGTAAACGACCATAGCCCCGAAAATCCATCTCCGCTAGTCAAAGTTCCGGCATTATAAGTCCATGCAGTGGCACTCCCTGATGAAATGCGATACCAAATAGTGGGAACACTCGCCCCCGAAGTGGGTATTCCGATTCCAACATCACTCAAATTTACATCCGTTAAAGTTCGATTAGCAAACGAACTAGTATTGGCTAATGGACTAAAGCTTATGTTTGGGGTGAACAAGTCATTGGCTGTATAATTGCCTGCATCCGCACCCATATCCACTGGCGTTAAGCTAGCCCTGATATCGCCTTCATAATCTTGCGTAATGCTAGGCATGCTCAATCCAGCTCCTTCTGCGGGGGTTGTGCCGCTGAGGTTTAAGTTCAAAGCGGTTACATTACCTGTCGCATTTATAAAACTTGGGTCGCCGTAGGCAGAATGCAACTCTTGATTTGGAAAATTCTCACGAACTAAACGAAGTGTTGTTCTGGCTGTTGAACCATTGTTTACGCTTCCAACATTGCCACCTGTTCCATTTGCATAATAAATATTGTAGTCGAAATTGGCATTATTAGCGCCATTGGTTACAAAGCAATAATGCTTTCCGCCTGTCGTAGCATTAGATCGGTTATTGACTAAAATATTGTTTTTAACATAATCTAAAGGTGTACTGGTGGTTCGATAGAATGTCATTGTATTAGTAGCCGTGCTTGCAACCCCTGTTCCGCCGATGTATACAGTATTATAATAGAAGCTATTAGATAAAGCGCTGGATTTATAAATACCATATAAATTGATCGCAGAAGTTAGGCTATTTCCGTTAGCATCAATTCCAAGCCGGATTTTATTATTTTCAAAACACATACTACTTCCGGTAATATAATAACCAGCTACGCGACTGGGGCTACTTCCAGTTGAAAGACTATGAATATAATTTTTCACGGAAGTACCAGCGCCACCGGCTACATACATTCCAAAAATAAAAGTACTTACGTTGCTGCTAGCACTGGTTAAATTAAAAACCATATTATTGGAAAGCTCATGACTATTGGCCGCCGGTCCGTTAAAATAAATTCCAACCACATAATTATTTATAGTAGGATGTTTGGCCTCTAAATTATAAACTCGGTTTTCGTTCATTTTGTGAATCCCACTTACGGTCGATGTTTGTATTATCCCACCTAAAGCAGGGCTAGTAGCGCTGTTGGCTAATGAGGCGGAAGATATTAGATTAAACACCTTATTTTGCGTAATAGTGCTGATACCTGATGAATTGTAAATACCCATAAAATACTCATTTCCTTGACAATAGTCGGTAATATTACAAACGGCATTATCACTAATTGTGCAAGTCCCTGTGGCCGAATTGTAAATTCCCATTGTTCTACCGGCTCCGGTTGTTGTAGCATCAATACCGATTTGGATATTATTTGCATTTCCATAGCTTCCTATTTTATTATTAGTTATGGTGTAAATACCATTAGTTCCAGAGGTAGTGATTCCTTTAAAGTAAAGGTAGCTTGCCGCAAATGGACTAGTAAAAGTAATCCCTGAAATACTATTATTAGCAATATTGACAGTGGAAGTTGAAGCGGAGGCGATACCATTGACAAGAGATAATGTTGTACTTGAAATGTTTTTAGTAATTTGGATATTGCCATTGCTGCTTGAATCACCAATTATATTTCCACTGCTGGTACCTATATTTACCTTGCCTAGGGTTAGGTAAATACCACTGAAAACCCCGTATCCACCATTGCTGTTACTTGATGTGGCAAGGCTAATTGCTTTAATCTTATTTCCCTGAACCTCGGTTGCAATGGTGGTACCTACGGTTAGATAGATCCCGACATAGGTTGTAGCAACTGCGCCAGTCATGGTGTAAGTGCCAGTTGATGAATTAGTAGCATATCCTATAGTATTGTTTGAGACTATAAAATTATTTCCACTGGCATTATTAACCCTAATTCCCATATGATACCTTCCCGTTGTATAAGTTAGTGTGGAAGGCTGGAAAATTCTATTATTGGTAATCGTGTAAATTGTATTTCCGGTACTAACGAAAATAGCATAAGAGGTTGAAGCAGCATTAAAGTGATTGAAAAATTCGCAATTATCAATTAGGTTGTCCGTATTAGGATAAGTTGTATTTCCATTGGCATAAATTCCGTTGGTGTGATAAGTTCCTGCCACATCAGATCGGTTTCTAATTTGGCAATAACTTATGGTATTATTACTATTTGGAATTGTATTATTGGTTCCTTGAATGTGAATATTAGCACTATTAGTTGAGGCGTTTTGACTTTCAACCACTAAGTATTCAAAAAGATTATTGCTTGCACCATTCAACAAACGAATCACAGCGCCATAAGTAGAGGTGGTTCTGGTGTTGCGGATAGTCCAAATAGCACTTCCACTCCCTCCTGCTCTACCGTCGAAATGGTAATTGTCGCCTTCGTCCATGCTAATTACAGCGGTGGTATTACTACCCGCAGTAAGCAAAGCGCTAACACCTGCTTGTGGCCGAATGGTTACCGAATAGCTCGATGAACCAATGTATTGCTTAAAAACGATTGGAAAAGTTTCGGAACTGGTGTTGTAATCAGCCTTAATTTCAAAAATACAATTGCCAGTAACTGTATTCGTCGCCAGTTTCAAAGCATTTGCTACTGCCGTTAAATTGGGGTAGTCACCAGTGGCACCAACGGTATAAGTTCCACTAAAATCAATTGATTTAGCTTGAAAGCTCATTACGAGCACGACTAACATAAATAATACGCGATTATTCATAGTACATCATTTAAAATATTTTGAGAATAAGGCAACATTTTTCTTACGAAAATTTTCTATCTTTAAAATCCACGATAAACCAAATAGCCAAATGCGCTAATTGGTTAGTTTTATTAGTAAAAAAAAAGATATGAAATTAATAGCCACCTACTTAGTTGAAGTGTTTGAAGAAAGTAAGCGGATATTGTTTCTGTCTAGCGCGGCAAATTTAGAAGATTTATTTATGTTGCTAACATAATAATATAACAATTATCATAATTTATTTTTGAGTAAATTATTTTTTTAATACATTGTCAATCAGTAATTTAAAAAATAATCTAAAATAATATTCTGCAACACCATATTTTTTCCGTGTCGATTGATTCATTTTTAACACTTAAGTTTTTGTTAGGAGAATGCAAATCGCATTGGTTACCTACTAGATTTTTGAAAGATAAAGCTGGGATAAAAAGTTTATGAGTCGAAAAACAAGCTTTTGAATTACCGACAGAACCAATTGGCAAAAACAAAGCGTTATTTTAATAACGAAAACTAATTTATAATGATTTTAGATTATAAAATATTTTTAATCAGCAATTTAAGATAAAATATAGAATTGCGTTAAATATAAGAAATGATAAGAATATCCGTATTTTTGCCGTGCATTATTATCCAAATAATCACGTTAATTGCCGTAATTTCATTAAAATCTTATACAATCCATGAGTTTATTAGAAAACATTAAAGCGAGTGCGAAGGCAAATCCACGCACTATCGTTTTGCCAGAAGGAGAAGCCGAACGAACCCTAAAAGCTGCCGACCAAATCGTAGAAGAGGGTTTGGCAAAGCTTATCTTAGTTGGCAACGAAAACACGATACATTTCAATGCTCAGCAATGGGGATTGAAAAACATCAGTAACGTTGAAATATACAATCCGAGCACGGATCCCCGACGCGAAGAAATGATTCAGCTACTGCTCGAAATACGCAAAGGCAAAGGTCTAGCACGAGCCGAAGCAGAAGAGCTGTGTAACCAACCGCTATATTTGGGACCACTTTTGATTAAAGCGGGCTATGCCGATGGTGAGGTTAGTGGCGCCGAACATGCTACTGGTGATGTGTTGCGTCCTGCCTTTCAGATTGTAAAAACAGCTCCCAATAGCAGTGTAGTTTCAGGCGCATTTATTATGATTTTGAAAGACAACACCTTTGGTGAAGATGGCGTGATGGTTTTTGCTGACTGCGCGGTGAATCCAAATCCCAATGCCAAACAATTGGCTGAAATAGCGGTGGCAAGTGCCGCTACTGCCAAGTCAATCGCCAAAATAAATCCAAAAGTGGCCATGCTAAGTTTTAGTACCAAAGGCAGTGGCGCCCATGAAGATGTCGATAAAGTGGTAGAAGCAACTCGATTGGCCAGAGAAATGGCGCCTGATTTATTAATCGATGGTGAGTTTCAAGCAGATGCAGCCATTATTGAAGCTATTGGTAGTAAAAAAGCCCCAGGAAGTCCCATTGCTGGTAAAGCTAATGTATTGGTATTCCCAACTTTAGATGCCGGAAACATTGCCTATAAACTTGTGCAACGTTTAGCTGGTGCCGAAGCCGTTGGCCCTGTTTTGCAAGGTATGGCTGCTCCCATTAATGACCTCTCCAGAGGTTGTTCGGTAGACGATATCGTAAATCTGGTAGCCATCACTTCTAATCAAGTAGGATAATTATTATAACGCTATAAAATAAAAAATCATGACAGAATTACTGGAAGATTATGCATTAAATAAGTCTCTCAAATCGAAGACTGCTAATATCAAAGCCGGCTTGGTAGGCTGTGGTTCTATGGGTCAAGAAATTGCTATTCTCATTAGCAAAAGTGGTATTGACCTCACCTTTATTGAAGTTTCGGAAGAAAAAGTGGAACAAGCTTTCGCTGCTATCGGAGAACAAATTGACCATATTATTAGTCATTGGGGAATGACTTCTGGCGACAAAAGGGCGATCTTATCCCGCATCAAAGGAAGTGTCAATTTTGAAGATTTAGCAGATTGCAGCCTAGTTATCGAAGCCATCAATACCACTAAATGGATTCCGAATCAACCTACTCGTAAAGAGGTGTTCAAAAAAATTGAAGAGGTCGTAAGCGACGATTGTATTATGATTTCAAATGCTTCTACCATTGTTATTTCCGACTTGGCAGTAGTGCTTAATAAACCTTACCGCGCCGTTGGAGTTCATTTTATCTCCCCCACCCTCGATACCAAAATTATCGAAATCAACCGTTGCCGCAATACCTCCAACGATTCTATTGAATTTGTCAATCGCTTTGTTCGCATGCTTGGCAAAGAAACAATCAATATTTATGGATCCCCCGGAAATATCAGTACCCGCATCATTGTTCCGATGATAAACGAAGCTTGTGGGCTCTTGATGGAAGGCGTAAGTACAGTGGCTCAAATTGATAAAACGATGATGGACGGTTACGGTATGCAACGGGGTCCATTCACCATGGCCGATCATATTGGTTTAGATAAACTTACTAAGTGGATGGAAGGATTGTACAACGAATATGGCGATAAACGCTATAAATCATCCCCCATTATCCGACGAATGGTGCGTGCCGGAATCCTCGGTATTAAAACCGGAGAAGGTTTTTACTTTTATAAAAACGGCAAACAATACGAGAAAAAAGGTTCCATCTCTCATCTAGGACAACAATAGAGGGTTCTTCAATTTTAAAAATTTAAACTATGAAAATATTAGTGATTAATTGTGGTAGCTCATCCATCAAATATCAATTATTTGACATGACCAATGAGGATGTGCTTGCCAAAGGTATTGTCGAAAAAATAGGCCTAAACGGTTCTTTCCTTAAGAACGAACGCGCTGATGGTGATAAAGTTACCCTAAATGGAAATATCTATGATCATCAACAGGGTATCGAATATGTGTTAGGAGTTTTAACTTCCGAAAGACATGGCAGCATAAAAAATTTAGACGAGATACAAGCAGTAGGTCATCGTGTTGTACACGGTGGAGAGGCTTTTAAGAGTAGCGTTCGTATTACTCAAGAGGTAATTGATAAAATGGAAGAGGTTGCTGAGTTGGCGCCATTGCACAATCCACCAAACCTCAAAGGTATTTATGCGGTATCGAGTTTGATGCCCAATGTACCACAAGCTGGCGCTTTCGATACGGCTTTTCACCAAAGCATGACTCCCGAATCCTATATGTATGCAATTCCTTATACCCTGTATGCCAAATATGGAATTCGGCGCTACGGATTTCACGGATCTAGTCACCGCTTTGTTTCCCAACGCGCTGCCGAATTAATGGGCAAAAAAGTTGAAGAACTGAAAATTATCACTTGCCATTTAGGCAATGGCGCTTCGATTGCCGCGGTTAAACATGGATTATCCATCGATACTAGCATGGGATTGACTCCGGTGGAAGGTTTGATGATGGGCACCCGTTGCGGTGATTTAGATGTTGGGGCTTTGGCCTACATCATGAGTAAAGAAAGCATCAATTTGAGCGCCACCAACACCTTGGTAAATAAGCATAGCGGAATGCTTGGTATTTCGGGAGTTTCATCAGATATGCGTGAAGTGGAAGCCGCTGCTGCTGAAGGCAATCAACGCGCCATTCTTTCGCTACGCATGTACGAATATCGGATCAAAAAGTACATTGGCGCTTATACAGCCGCCATGGGTGGCGTTGATGCAATCGTTTTCACAGGCGGTATTGGAGAAAATGCTGACCAAACTCGTGCTAACATTATGAAAGACTTTGAATATCTCAACCTAGATTTCGATTTTGAGAAAAACAAAGGTGTTCGAGGAGCGGAAATTGATCTAACCAAACCTACTTCAAAAGTGAAAGTATGGATTGTACCTACCAATGAGGAATTGGTTATTGCCCGCGATACGCTCGAAATTGTTAGCCAATAAAGAAAATCGTAAATATAAAATGCCTTATCGAGCCGCCTCAGATCCTTTCTGAGGCGGCTTTTTTTTACCAAGATTACACTTCCTGCATCATTTCCTAACTTTAGCCTTTGTTCCCTTGTCGAGGATTGAATTGAACTGTATATCTTTGAACTAATATTTTATTATCGAACTATGCTTATTGATATCAACCATTTTCCACAGTTTAGCGAATTGGTATTGCGTAATGAATCCATGCGAAACGCCCTTACCTCCGACTTACTCACCGAGCTGACAGCCGCTTTTGAGATTGTAGAAAACAATGGCGCAAGAGTAATCGTTTTGCGAGCAATAAATGGCAATGCCATTTGGAGTTCGGGTTTCAACATCGAAGAACTACCCTTACCGGGCATTGATCCAGTTCCATATAATCACCCTTTGGAGCAACTGCTACGCAGGATGCAGGAAGTGAAAATCCCAATCATCGCTATGATGGAAGGATCGGTTTGGGGTGGAGCTTGTGATCTGGCATTCAGTTGCGATTTGCTGGTAGGAACGCCTAAAACCACTTTTGCCCTCACCCCATCAAAAATTGGCGTGCCCTATAATTCAATGGGGATCTTACGCATCCTCAGCCGTATGCAGCCCAATATTGCTAAAGAAATGTTTTTCACTGCTGCCCCACTTTCAGCCGAACGAGCTTATCAGATTGGCTTGCTTAATTATTTAGTCGATCAAGAAACACTCGAAAGTTTTGTGCATTCGCTTGCTAATCAAATCGCTGCTAATTCCCCATTGAGTATCTCAGCCATCAAAAAGCAAATCGACGCCATCACCAAATCAAAACCGGTATCCATTGATACACTCTTTTTGATTGACGAACTCCGCCAACGCTCCTATCAAAGCGAAGACTATCTGGAAGGAATCAATGCGTTCAAACAAAAACGAAAACCAGATTTTAAAGGGAATTAGAAAGATTCTTCTACACAAAAGAGCTGGCACAAACGGACTTCAAACATTTCCTTGCTGATGTTTAATTAATTGTAATTTTGCCCCCCAATTTATAAATTATGAAATTAAGGCTACTTTTAGCATTGGTATTTGTCACGATAGTATTGCAAATAAGCGCTCAATCTAATACAGAATCTTTTTTTGGCAAAGTAGATTATGGTTATAATTTTCTCCTAAATATCCCTGATGAGTACGTAGATTCCACGCAGTCGATGCCACTGATAATATTTTTGCACGGCAAAAGCTTATCGGGCAAAGACCTAAACCGCGTAAAAAAATACGGGGTTTTGGATGCCATAATTCGCACCAAAATAAATCCACATGCTTTTGTGGTTGCGCCCCAATGCCCCCGAACGGAGTCCTGGAATCCCGATAAAATATATAACGTGATGAACTGGGTTAAAGAGAATTATACAATCGACACTAACCGAATTTATGTTGTCGGAATGAGTTTGGGAGGATATGGCACTTTTGATTTTGCAGGGAAATACGCCTCCCAAATCAGTGCTGCCATGGCACTATGTGGAGGTGGTAAAGTAAAGTATGCCAACAATTTAGCTACCATACCACTTTGGATAATGCATGGAAAAGCCGATCGAGCGGTACCCTATTCCCAATCGCTCGAAATGGAAAGAGCAATCAAAAATAGCAGCGATACAAATTATACACGAGCCTCCTATTTCGCCGGCCTTGATCATGCGGATATGGTTCATGTTTTCTATATGCCCCAAATGTACCAATGGCTTTATCAGTTTGACAAAACCCAAACTAATAAAACCAAAATCAACAACTTTGATATCACCCTTTCTGATTTTCGCAAACGGCCAATCGACGGCGAATTTGGTGCTTTTGGCAAAGAGCTTAAAGCTAAAGAAGAGCCTAACTACCAGCCTCCAACCCAAACAGAAACCAAAGTGGAACCTTCAGCCCCGAAAGTTCAGAGCAAGCAGGCGCCACGTATTCACATTGTAAAACAGGGTGATACCCTTTACCAATTGTCGAAAAAATATCATACCACCATCGAAAAATTGTGTCGCAACAACGGAATCAAAGAAAATGCTATTCTCAAAATTGGACAAAAAATAAAGCTTGATTAAAGAGTTTGTAGCAATGTCCAATCAAGGCGAATTTTCGGGATTGATGGCTGGATAAGCAAGCCGTGCTTATAGCGCCTTATATTCATAATTTATTTTATATCAAGTATTTCTATAAGCAATTAGCGAAACAAAACTATTTTTCGCAAACGATTGAAAAGATTATATAAAATATAAAAAATGTCCGTAATTTTGTCCGTGTACGTAAAAACGTCCGTAAAATATGGCCACTATAAATTTTTATCTCGATAAAGCTGATAGAAAAGGACTTGCACCTATTCATCTTAGAATTAATTGTAATGGAGAACAAATAAAATTAGCAACTGGAAAGAAGATTAAGGCTGATGAATTTGATAAGAAGAAACAACGAGCACAAGGATTATCCGTTGAGTCAACTGAAATAAACCATTATCTTAAATTTCTAGAAGATAGGGCAGATGAGCTACTACACCAATCAGCCAAAAGAACTTTCTCCCAAGAAACAATCAAAGATGTACTAACTAAACATATTGAGAGTTATAAGAAAAGCAATAGCGTAAACATTGTGAAAGAGCAACTTACATTATATGGCAAGCCATTTTCCTTTATTGATTTATTTGCAGGAGCTGGAGGTTTTAGTGAGGGATTTTTGCAGGCTGAAATAAACAATAAATTTTTCGACTTTATAGCGGCAAGTGACATCAATGAGAATTGCGAACTTACTCATGTTGTACGATATAACCATCAATTAGGATTGAACACCGAATTTCTGCGACAAGATATCACGGAACCTGATTTTTTAGAAAATCTACTTTTAAAAATTGGCGACCAAAAAATTGATGTAGTCTGTGGTGGTCCGCCATGTCAAAGTTTTAGTTTGGCCGGAAAGCGAAGGAAATTTGATAAAAAAGACGATTTGTTTTCACATTATTTGGAGGTAATTAAACGATTACAACCGAAATACTTTGTAATGGAGAATGTTAAGGGCATTTTGACAAAAGAAGATGGAAGAATAAAGGAATTAATAATTCAAGAAATAAATTCAATTATAGATTTAAAAGAAATTCCTCTTTTAGTTTCCTTTATAAAAAAAATAAAAAAAGAGAACAATTCCTTTTTGCTTGATAGTATCATTAAGAGCATTGAAGTAGAATCCATCAAAAAATCTGACATTGAAGTAGGGAGAGAAGATTTCATTCGCTTTGTTGATAATAAATTTAAACAATTAACCCCAAAAATAGCTGATTATAAAACAAGTAAAACAGATTCAAGTATTAATACAATACGACATGGCTTCAATATGCTGGCTCGTACAAAAGAGTGGGAAAAATTAAAGCGAAGTATAATTAAAGAAAAAGATTATTGCAACATTGACAACGATACATTTGTTGACACTTTTACTAATTTTTTAACTCAAATAAGTTCAGAATCAGTAATCTCTCAAATCGAAAATGCCTTTGCAGCGCTAAATGTGCCAAATGAATTCCAAAAGGATTGCGCCGATATCATTAGCGCTTTAAAAATATACACCGCCTCGTTTGATGAAACAGTTGAAATGTTATCAAATCTCTGTACCACGGACGAGCAAAATGAATTACAAACCATCTTAGAAAGTATTCGATTATATAAAATTGAGAAACCATTCGTTGCAAATGCCTCAAACTATGGTGTACCTCAAAATCGAGAGCGTGTTTTATTTATTGGTTGTAGAAAAGATCAAATCTTTTTCTCAGAAATCCCTAATTCAGTTAAAGAAAACGAAAAAGTTACGGTTTTTGAAGCATTATTTGATTTAGACTTCATTGGAAATAATCAGGAAGCACATCATTACGAATTAGTTGATATTTCAAATCAATTTAATGGCACTGCACAAAAAATGAAAGCTCTAATAAAAAGAAGATCCATTGATGGAAAAATCAATATGAAAGAAGGGAAAACCTTTTCGGAATGGTCAAAAGAGGGCCGCCTCATTGAGCGTTACAAGCCTAAATCTAAACCGTTTTACGTAAAAGATTTTAATGGTCTCTCAAGTGGGGAGAAATATTTTGATTTACTAAATAATCACAAAACAAGCAATCAAAATGAGGAGGTCGTCAATCGGCTCCAAATCATTTTAAAACAAGGAGATTATAAAATGGCTCAATGCGAACTTGAAGAATGTGGATTAAATTCAAACAAAAGAAATTACAATGTATTAAAACCTGATATGCAAAGCTCAACAATAATGACTATACCAGATGATTACATACATTATAACTCCCCAAGAGCTTTAACTGTACGAGAAATGGCTCGACTTCAATCTTTTGATGATTCCTTTGTTTTTCAAGGGAAAAGATCTACAGGTGGTAATAATCGTAAAACAGAAGTGCCTCAATATACGCTTGTCGGTAATGCTGTCCCTCCTTTATTAGCTAGAGCTATTGCAAATGAAATTCTTAAGAATATCGAATAATGAGGACACTAACCGAATTAGAACAACGAAAAATTAGGGTTTTAACTGAGAATCATGTTTCCCTTACGCTAATTCAACCTACTGAAACTGGCTTGAAAAAGTCTATCTTAGACGCAACAGGATCAATTAGAAACTTTCTTAGAGAAAACCAAATTCATGATTACGACATTCAATTACAAGGACCCGAAAACAAAGCCTGCTATAAAGCTAAAATCTATCATGATTTTACCCTTTCAAATTCTAATGCAACATTATATAGACCTAACACAAAAAAAGGTGATACTAGAATTTGGTTTTCAGGTTTAGCCAAATATACAGTTCCTAATGATATAGTTGCAATTATTCATTTTGACCATGTGTTTCACCTTTTCAACCTCACTCAATTAAATATCGAAAATCTATTAAGAACAAATATATATAATCCATTTCAAGAACTAATTGCTGAAATAAGCCTGAAAAATACTGAAGTAGCATCCGAATTACTTGCTATGCTTCGTAAAGTAGCCATTAGTGGTCCGATTCCATCAATGGTTTCTGCTGATACATCTGTAGGCAGAACTTTAGAAGCCGTGCTAGGGATCAAAATAAATTCATCAAAGCAACCTGACTTCAAGGGTATTGAATTAAAATCTTTCAGAGGCAGCAGAACCAATCGTAAAAATCTTTTTGCACAAGTGCCCGATTGGAATTTGAGCAAATTCAAAAGCTCGGCCGAAATACTAGATGCGTTTGGTTATGTCCGTAACCAAGATATTAAACTGTACTGTACTGTTTCTGCAATTAACAGAAACTCACAAGGTTTAAGTCTAAGACTTGATTCTGATATTAAGCAAGTTATAGAAAACTCAAATAATTCAGAAATTGGTGACTTCATGATCTGGACACTTGATAAACTACACAATAGATTACAAGAAAAACATAAAGAAACATTCTGGGTGGAGGCTGAAAGTACATTCATGAATGGTAAAGAGCATTTTCAGTACACACTGGTTGAGCATACTAAAAAACCTATTTCTTCTCAATTTGACCTACTAATCGAACAAGGGTTAATTACACTAGACCATCTGATTAAAAAGAATTCAGCTGGTAGGGTTATAGAAAAAGGCCCACTTTTTAAAATAAAATCTAAAGGACTTGCTCTATTATTCCCTCCAAGTGAAAAGCATAAACTTATCTAAAGATTTAACAAGTCAAGGCCACATCCTTGCCTAAGCCTAAAAGTCAAGTATGTTAGGGATTCTGTAGAAAACCACTAAAATTAAGAGAATGATACTTAAATTTGTTAATCAAGTAGTTATATACAAATTGTACATTTACTTTTTTCGTTTTCCAAGTGCCTATAACCGATCTAACTCTTCAAACTTTTCTGACGCCCCAACAATCATTTTTTTAACCACTCTACACTAAATATTGGGTTTCCTCGTTTACAAGCAATTACGCATTTGAAATCAATGCTGAATGCTAAATTTAAATATTTCCATAACGTTCTAATCCTTTTCACCCTATGAAGACTAAGCGCGTTTCGTTTTTGATTCTGACATCAATGCTTTGGTTATTAAGTGCTTGTGGCACCCCGGAAGTCACCTTTGATCAGCCACAGCCAGTGGAAGTAGACGCCCTGAAAAGCATTCCGAAACGCTTACAAGGAAGCTTCCTAAGCCTTTCGGATAGCAGTCTTTTGAGTATTACTGAAAAAAGTATCATCCGTATGTATGATATTCCCACGAAGGAGCATCGCCAGCAAATAGAAGCAGCTTATGAGTGGAAAGGCGATAGCCTTATCAATAGTAATACCCAACAAACCATCAAAACCATTATTCAAGGTGATTCTGTGATTATCTTTTATCCTTTTTCAGATACGCTATTTTGCTTAAGCGATAAAAATATTCTCAAACAATACAAAGGCTTTTATTTTATGAGCCTTTTGTACAAGGCAAATGCGTGGGAGGTTAGAAAAATTGATTGGACGAGGAGATCTTTGAGCATCAGCGACATCAATGCTGAAGAGGAAATCCAAAATCTAAAAGAGAAATTAGAAGTGGTGCAAGACACCCTAAGCCCATATCAATACAAAGCCTCTAAAAAGCAATTCAAAGCATTAGTTAAAACAGGGGGATTTAATGATCAGGAAACTTTCGTTCGGTTATCGAATAGAAATTAGGTTATTTCACTCATGCGCCAGAAGATACAAGCCTCAATACTAAAACCTAAGAATGATTAGTAAGAAGCACAACCCCTAATTCTGGGCTGCATTTGTATTGACTGAGAAAAAGATGAAAATAACTTAGTAACCTACTTCACCAAGAAACTTGCTCCGACAGCAGCTCTCTTAGCATCAGGTCCTTGCACAACAACATTTGAAATGGTAACCTTAACTGGTTTTTCCATTTTACCAATTTTATCTAAGAAAGATTTAGAAATTTGATTGCCATTAATGTCCTCGCTAACAACTTCTTCACCATTAGTAAACGAAATAATGAAGCTGGTAACTGAGAATTTAATATCAAAAAGAAAGTTATCCAGTGCTGCGCTGAGGTAGGGCTGTGCCTTCAACATTGCAAAGGGGGAAGCCTCTTCTCCGTTTATTGCTATACCAGCAACACGCAAAACTGGCGCGGGCACGGGCAATACCCGAAACATAAAACTTCCATACCAAGTAGTGTCCTTGCCGGTAACTGAGAAAACATTGAAACTAAGTGATTGTGCATTAGTTGTTGGTAAAAGCATGTAATGCACATCATCAATTTTACGAACTGTTGCATTGGAGGCAACTACCTGTACCAAATTGGACGCAACATTAGGCACCGCAACCGAAACTGGATTCTCAATCCCACGGTAAATGATATTCATCTTGTCAACTGAAACTACTGCTTGGGAATGGGCATTAGAAAATGCTATAAGAAAAACCGCTACGAAAGCCATTTTAAGCGCTGATAGTAAATTACTTGATTTTTTCATTTTCAATGTTTTATATAATTAGAGGTTGTAAACCTAAAGAAAATAATGCAATGACTAATAATATTTGACAAAAAAAAATCAAGGCAAATGCATGTTTAATAATTTTGATAGGTATTATCCTTTATATTTTTACCTTTGTTGAATCCAGTGTTCACTGTAGTGTTTGCAAAACCAGATTAATGAAAGTACTTTTTTTTTCGGCTTGGTATCCACATAAGGCGGATCCTATGTTGGGTTTATTTGTCCGCAATCATGCCCTTGCAGTAAAGGACTTTGTGGAAGTTTTTGTAATTGCCGTCGTGGCTGTAGATAAGCAAACAAATCGCTACGAAACCGAAATTAAAACTACGCCAAATCTAGTGGAGATATTACTATATTATCGAAACTGTAAAATTCCAATTCTTGCCAAATTGATAAATGGCTTCCGCTTTGTGCTCTCGTATATTGCTGGTTGGAAAGTACTTAAATCCACTTATGGCAAGCCAGATTTGGTTCATGTTAATGTGCTTACCAAGGCTGGAATTATGGCTTTATGCTTGAAGTGGCTTTATCATATTCCCTACGTAATTACCGAACATTGGTCAAGATACTATCCTTTTAATCAAGGATTTAGAGGTTTTTTTCACAAATGGATAACTCATTTGGTCATAAAGCAAGCAAAAGCGATGAGTACCGTTTCGCTCAGTTTGAGGGACGCCATGCAAAATAGTGGATTATCTCACCATCATTGGCAAATAATTCCTAATGTTATTGATACAGAACGTTTCAATATTACCCCTACACCAGAAACATTATCTAAAATACGTTGTTACCACATCTCGTGTTTTGAGGAACGTTCCAAAAATATGAGTGGCATTTTGCGCGCTTTTAAAATAGCTTTGCAACAGTTACCGACTCTTGAATTGCTAATGATTGGACAAGGACAAGATTGGGAAGCTACGAAAAAACTTACTGTTGACCTAGAGATAAGCCAATCCGTTCAATTCCCTGGTGTACTACAGGGCAAAGCTTTGGTAGATACAATGAACGATTGCCAGTTTTCGATTCTGTTTAGTAATTATGAAACTTTTGCCATAGTGATCGCGGAAAGCCTTTCTTGCGGTATTCCAGTGGTAGCTTCACGTGTGGCAGCAATACCGGAGATTTTGCCCAACGAATTTGGCATTTTGGTGGAAGCCCGCAATGAACAAGCACTCGCTGAGGCAATCATCAGTATGGCAACTGATTATAAAAAGTATGACAAGGAATCAATGCATCAATTTATATCATCTACCTACGACCATCGTAGTGTAGGTTTTCAACTTTATAAATTTTATCTATCAGAATAATCGAGTATTGGTGAAAATTTACTATTTTTTAATTTTGATCGAACTTTGATTTTGAAACACTTTTTGGGCTTTATCGCTTTGATTTTCTTAAGCTTATCTGTGGATGCACAGCGAGAAGATATCACTGTGAATCAAATCAGCATTACCGAAGGCCTGTCACAAAGCACGGTCACTTCTTTAGCAATCGATCGAAATGGAATGCTTTGGGTGGGAACCTGCAATGGTCTGAATGTGCTCGACGAATCGCGAATTGTAGTGGTTTCGGATAACTGGCCATTTGCCAACGAGTTTTCTAATAACTCAATTAGAAGTCTACATGCCGATGCACACAATCAACTTTGGATTGGCAGCGAAGAAGGGATTTATCTTTATAATCATCGCGCAAAACGCAAAACGAAAATTTACAATCCCGATTGGCATTTTAGCGCCAAAATGCTCAAAGCTATTCCAGTTGGCGATTTCACAATGCTACTCAATCGGCAAACTAAAACCTTGATTATTAATAGCAAACAAGAGGTGGTTGCAGAGTTTTCAAGTGGCATCCTTGAAGGTGCTAATGCCTATAAAGTGCTTGGTGATAAAGTCTTTTGGATTAGTCGTTATCCATACTATCTTTTTACTTTTGATGCGAAAACCCTCCAGGTGACCAAGGAGTTGCTCCCAGATTATTTGCAAAAGGAATCACTTAGCTCGCTCGATGTTTCTCCCAATCTTACTATAATTATCGCAGGAAGTGATGAAATTGCTATGCGAAAAGCCAAAAGTAACACTTTCCATTATCATTCGCTGCAATCGCTCGGGTTTGGGGTTAATTAAAATTCATCTATTCGTTGACTATTTTTGCATTTACCGGCAAATCACAGGATTTTTATGATAATACATTTATTTTATAACAAATTAATTTAGAGACTACTAACAAATTAAAAACCAAAAAAAAAGCAATCATGAAAACACTATTCACAGTTATTCTCTTGATGATAGCCTTTATGGGATCATCTCAAACTTATTTAGGAGTTCCGCTATCTGAGATTAAAATTAACAACCCCACTAAAAAATATACCGAGGGGAAAAATGAAGACAATACCGATTACGCCGTTACCAGCGATGGTACTTTGACCTATTTGTACATGTTTGATATTTACAAAAAATGTAGGGCAACGTATTTATACATCGAAGATTACGAAACGGTAATTAATATTTTAGTGCTATTCAATCAGGAGTACGAACAAGTAACTGACACCTCATGGAGAGTAACCTACGATAGTGGATTTGTGATGGATATAAGCTTTGCCTATAACGCGGAGCTAAAATCTTATTATTTCGCCATGACCAAACATTAACGGGAGTTCTAGTTCTATTTGCTGGAAATTCTTTCAACAAACTGCAAGTCATTAGCCTCCTATAGCTGGACTTGCAGTTTTTTTATGCCCAATAAAAAAACCCAATTAAACATTTAGGAACTAATGCTTAATTGGGGGTAAAAATCGTCACCTTTTAGAATTTATGACTTAGGCCTAAACTAAAGGTCATGCCGAGACTTCTACTTTCAAATATTTGATCTTGAGCATTATATGATTTGTAAAAAATCTCGTTTTTATCATTAAGCAGATTGCTTACTTTGAAATCAACCATGGTCTTTTTTGCTTTGCCAATCTTTTTATTTATACTAAAATTAAGGCTATGCAACGGCATCTGATAAATATCGGGGAATAAACCAGCGCCAACAATCACCAAAGTGGCTCCTTTCACATTATAAAAAATACCCGCATTCAAGGCTGATTCGGTATTGGAGTAACTGATACCAGCATTAACCACCCAAGGGGATAAACCAGCCATTTGGCGAGTGTTTTCAATTGTTTCGCCGGTTTTTTCGTAGCTCTTGCGCGCGTTATATTCTGATTCGGTCATATCAATGGACGAAACGACATAGGTAAAGTTTCCACTAATATTAAAATTAGCGAATAAAGGAGAAACGAAATCCAAATCTTTGCGAAATTCAGTTTCAAAACCAAGAAGCTGACCATCTCCGACATTACGAGGCTGATACTCAGAACTTGTTTGTTGCTCAGGAATGCGAACCAGTTCGATAGGATTATCAAATTTTTTGTAAAAAGCGCTAACCGAAAAAAGTTGTCCACGTTGCAAAAAAAGTTCCCACCGAAAATCGATATTATCGATGCGGGTTTCAGTCAGATTGCCATCCCAATCGCCGTAGGTGAATAAACTACCATTGAAAATACGATTGCTAATTGGATCAATGATTTGCGCAAAAGACAATTCTTTGAATGAAGGACGGGCGATGGTTCTGGAATAACTAAAACGTAGGTTTTGATCCTTGGTTAAGGAATAAATTATGTTGGCAGTAGGAAAAAAATCGATCGACTCAAGCACTTTTTCGTTGTCGAGGTTTTGCCCGTTGATGTCGCCACTAGCATAAGCCTGATCGCGACCCGTATGCCGTTGAATATAATTTTCTGCTCTAATGCCGAGAATAGTTTTTAAACCTTTAATAAGTTCAAACTCATTGGAAACGTAGAAAGCGGTATTATTAATATTCGATTCGTAGGTATTGGGATTAGGGTCGTTATTTCCAGACTGATAGTAGAGGCTATTGGGTTTATTTGGGTATAAATAGATAGGGTCAAGCACGGTATTTGGATCAGGATTAGTCCAAACAGCCTGTGTTGAGAAGAACTGAATATCAAAGGAAAGTATCTCGTAGCTACGATTTTTATAAGTATGAGCCGCTCCAAATCTTAGTTTAGCATCGCGTTCTTTAAATTGATATTTTTTAGTGATATCCACTTTTGCACTAGCATTTAATTCAGTAAGTGAACGCCAAATGCGAGAAGGATTTCCACCAGCACCAGCAGAAAAAACATCGCCAGCAGCAGTATGGGTAAAAGCAGTTCTTCGGATATCAGGATCATAAGAAGAAGAAAAAGTAGGTGATATTCTCCAATCAATATCCCAGCCGGATGAACCAATTTTATGGACACCGTTCAGTAGGATGTTGGTTAAAGCTCTTTCGTTGTATTCAAGTGTGTAAGCAGTGGCGGTATAACCCGATTGACCCACCGCAGACCCATCATTAACGATATCAAACAAACCAGCTCTACTTTCACCATTTTGGAGATGCATAGCAGTTAGCCTTACTTTTGACAAATCCGTTTTATAGGCTATCCCGCCAAGCAAACCCACTAAAACATTTTTCTCGCCAATCTCTCCAGTTTGTAGGGTAGCATAGCGCATTTCATAAGCATCGGGGTCGTTATATCGTTGATATTCACCAATCACCACATCATCATAATACTTTTGACTTGTTTTATACGACAGTGATAAAATATAGCCCAATTTAGGAGATTTTGCTTCCTCAGTTTTTTTCTTGAGGTCAATTTGATTTCCAACTGAAAAACCAAAGTTATAATCGAAAAGAGAAGTTTGGCGGGTTCCACCAAGGGTAGAATTAAAACTACGAACGAAATCGGACACTTGCTCTTTGGTAGCGCCGCTGGTAGGCGTAGGAATATTCACGCCGCGAGCTAAATCTGGAAGCGCCCGAGTACCATCGTCAAAACCTAGAAAGTCTGTTTTGCCGCCTTGATAAGTGAGAAAATCGGAATTAAAATGCATTCGAGGGTTAACATCAATCCCAAAGGAAATATTCATAATTGGTTCCGATGGAAAATCTTTTGTTTCAACATTTAAAAGTCCACCGGTAAAATCTGCTGGCAATTCAGCAGTAAAATTCTTACTAACTAAGATATTGTCAATCAAATTGGTTGGAAAAATATCCATTTGAAGACTATTCTTATCAGGATCGAGCCCTGGAATATCCATTTCATTGAGGGTAGTTTTTGAATAACGGTCTCCTAAACCTCTAACGTAAACATATTTACCACCTTCTACAGTCACGCCGGTAACCCGTTTGGCGGCTTCAACGGCATTTCCATCACCTATAAGTTGCATGCGATCAGAGGAAATACCATCCATGATAACTGCCGATTTTCTTTTTACGGTCATGATCGACGTTTCAGAGGTACGAACCGCCCGCGCAGTAATCACCACCTCCTTAAGGTCTTGCGTTGCCTCTTTCATGCGCAAATTGTTGAGCACATTTACCTCTCCACTAACAACCTTTATCTCAGATACATTTAAGGTTTGATATGAAATAAAAGAAATGATCATTTCATAAACTCCGGGCGCTAGGTCAATAGAAAATTTCCCATCCAAGTCAGTAGTTGAACCAGTAGAAGTGCCCTTTATTACCACATTTACACCAACGAGCGTTTCTCCGGTTGCGTCGTCAAACACAGTTCCACGAATAGTACCACGCTGACCAAAGACTACCACTATACTAAGGGACAGTAAAAAAGTAAATAGATATTTCACAACTGCTATTTTTTATATTTAACAAATAAAGAAACAGATTTACAAAATTGATTGCAAATCTGCTTCTTAACAATATATTTTTTAAAAATTTTCTTTCTTAGATTGCGGCTAATTTATTAGCTTTACTTGCCCATGTCCAAGTGAATACTGATTTATTAGCTTGTGGAGTTCCTCCAGCAGTAATACCAGCAGGGATTGGAGTACCATTAACATGATTGCCAAGGTCAGCAGCTGCAACATTGATAGCGATACCTGTAAAAGTAACTTCGGCGGCAGTAATTCTGTTGATTTTTTGGTCAGTTTGTGGGTTAGCGAAGTAAATGTTTTCTAGGTCAACAATTGAATTAGCATCCACATTGATAAGATCTTCAGAGGTAATTTCATAATCAGCATCGTAACTCAATACGCTACCTTTTTTGATAACATGACCAGCAGCCATAGTTCCTTCTGGACCGTCTAACTCAAAGCAATGACCAGCAGGAGAAATAACGATGAAGTTGTCTAAAGTACCACCCCATGATTGGTCAGTATCGATTGCATCGTCACCAACATTCCAAACAAGTAGGTTAGTAACATTTACAGTACCACCATAAAATTCAACTCCATCATCTTGATTAGAAACGATTTCGATATTTTCGATAACAGTACCTGAACCAACGCCACCTAATGAAAGTCCGTTAATTTCGTTACCTGCACCGATGTTAGTACCACCATGGCGAATAGAAATATATTTAAGAACACCTGAATTATCAGCGGCATCAGTTCCACCATAAAGACCGTTAGGATCTGAAGTAGGAATACCTTCAATCTGAACCTCAGTAGCACTACCACCAGCAGAAATAGGTGCTTTACCAAGAACGATGACACCACCCCAAAGACCATTTACAACTGGATCAAGGTTTGGGCTGCTAAAGTTACCAGCAGCAACATTGGCAGGAGAAATTTCGTCTGCAACAGAAGTGAAAATAATTGGAAGAGAAGCAGTTCCCACTGCCATCAATTTTCCACCACGTGCAATTAATAAAGCAGTAGCATTAGAACTAGCTCCTGCTTGTCCTTTAATAATTGTACCTGCTTCGATGGTTAGGGTAACTCCACTCAATACAGAGATTCTACCAGCTAACTCATACACTTTGTCTTTTGTCCAAGTTGTATTAGAAGTAATATTACTCGTAATAACAACATTACCTGTAGTTGGTACAGTATCATCTATAGTTTCACCTTTACCGCAAGAAGTGAAAACTAACGCAGTACTCAATAATAGAAACAATAAAAAAGATAAATTTTTTGTTTTCATTTTAATCTAGGAATTAGTTAATGTTTGGTTTATAATTTCATGGCGCAAAGTAAATCCTATAAAAAGAATTTAACATTAATCGCATATTAACTTTGCGTTAACGGATTAATTAATCAATCTAATTATTGAGCTCGAAATATTACCAATAATCGCTAGCGAAAACCTTGCTAGTATTAGCCGTGTCGATAACGACCACTCTCTTTTGATGGGATTTGCCATTAAGGTCGGAACAGTGGATTGTTCCTTTTATGATTGCCTAAAAACTAAAACAATTAGCGGCAATATTATAAACCAATCCCTACAAACTACACCTAAAAATTAGCGCCTATCTAGGATGTACAAACCATTAAAATAATAAGCTGTTTCAGTGTTGTCCGATAAAAAAACTACTAAATTGCTGAAATGGACTAAATATAATTTTTAACGGACAATAGTGGAGCTGTTTAGTTTTTTAAGTGCCCCAATAGGAGGTGTAAAGACCTCAAGCAGATTGAGCCTTAAGAGTATATAATTTTGATATTCAAGCAATTAATCTACCATCTTTTACCTTATTATTTTTCTCGGTAAATAAGCTCGAGCAGGGTTTGCCCAACGGCTTTAAGACTCTGTGGATCAATTTTATCGAGATTATCCTCCACCGTATGCCAATGAGGGAAAAATCCGGAACCACTTCCTTGGTCATAATGAATGATATCTATCGTTGGAATGCTGGCGAATTTATTAATGAACACATGGTCGTCGAGCACATATCCACCCTCTTGATCAACAAAATAGTTGGCATACCCAATTTCAGCAGCCACTTTCCACACCTTATCAACAATGTTAGAAGCATAACTTCGCGAGTAAAATTCTTTTGCAAAAACGGCTCCTTTGGCGCCAACCATATCCAGTAAGATTCCATATTGAGCTTGATAACCTGGCTGATGTAAGTTTTTTGCCCAATATTGACTTCCCAATCCCCAAGTATTTTCACTTCCAACCATTGGTTTTTCGTCGGCATGCTGTCCATAATCCTCCAAGTCAAAAAGCACAATATCAATACCTACAGCAGCATCATGCATACTTAATTGGCGGGCAACTTCCATCAATACGCCCACTCCGCTGGCGCCGTCATTTGCTCCGTCAATTGCTTGCCGATGTTTGCTAGGATCTGGATCGTGATCAGCAAAGGGACGCGAATCCCAATGAGCACATAGCAAAATCCGCTTTTGACGATCGGGTTTATAGGAGGCAATAATATTATAGCCGGTAAGCACCTGATTATCGAAAGTGCGGGCTTTGAAACTTTGCTTTTGAACTTTTAAATTCAAATCGCCAAAATAATTCATAAAATAATCAGCGCAAGCCAACTGTGCTTTAGAACCTGGCACACGAGGCCCAAATTGAAGCTGTTCTTGAACATATAGATAAGCCGAATCAGCCTCGAAAACAGGCACTTGCTGCTGGGGCTTCTCTTGTTTGGATAGTTTTTGCTCCCCACTGGGTTTATCCTGCTGACAAGCACTGGTAAACCAGACAATAGAAATTAGCAGTAGGCTTAATCGGTATTTCATTTGGCTAATTTTAGCGTATTTCATAAGTGGCACCTTCCTTCGTATCTTTAATATTAACTCCCATCTGGCTAAGTTGATTGCGAATTTGGTCGGACATAGCCCAATCTTTATTTAGCTTGGCTTGTTGACGCAATTGCAGAAGCGTTTCGATCAATTGTGCCGTCAATTCATTATTTTGACCTTGGCGATTATCCTGAGTTAAACCCAAAATATCAAAAACAAAAGTGTCGAAAACGGATTTTAGCACGGCAAAATTATTGGCGTCGATGGATTCCTTTCCATCCAAAACAGAGTTTATAACACGCACTGCTTCAAATAGATGAGCTATTAAAACAGGACTATTAAAATCGTCATCCATGGCTTGATAGCAATCACCTTGCCACTTAAAAGCATCGAAACTGGAAACCTCAGCAAGCTTTATTTTATCAATGCTTGAGGAAGCTTTCATCAATTTTTCAAAGCCTTTTTGAGCCGCTTGCAGCGCTTCGTTGGAGAAATCAACCGTAGACCGATAATGAGCCTGGAGGATAAAAAACCGAATGGTCATGGGCGAATACGCTTGTTCCAGCAGCGGGTGATCACCTGTAAAAAACTGGTCGAGGGTTATGAAATTTCCTAGTGATTTGCCCATTTTCTGACCATTGATGGTAACCATATTATTATGCATCCAATATTTCACGGGTTCATGACCATTGGCAGCCACACTTTGTGCTATTTCTGATTCATGATGTGGAAATCTCAAATCCATTCCTCCGCCATGAATATCGAATTGTTCGCCTAAATACTTGGTACTCATAGCAGAACATTCCATGTGCCAACCAGGGAAACCACTTCCCCAAGGAGAATTCCATCGCATGATATGCTCTGGTGAGGCATTTTTCCAAATCGCAAAATCGACCCTTTCGCGCTTGTCGTCTTGTCCATCAAGTTCGCGAGTGTTTTCCATGGCTTCTTCAATATTTCGACCCGAAAGTTTCCCATAATGATGCAACTTATTGTATTTCACCACATCAAAATAAACAGACCCTTTTGATTGATAGGCAAAACCAGCCTCTATTATTTTTGAAACCATTTCCATTTGTTCAATAATATGACCAGAAGCCCGAGGCTGAATACTTGGTCTCAAGGTGTTGAGGGCATCCATATTATCGGTATATCGGTCGGTATAGAACTGCGCAATTTCCATGGGTTCCAATTGTTCAATTCTCGCTTTTTTGGCTATTTTATCTTCGCCATGATCCGCATCATTTTCAAGATGCCCAACGTCGGTAATATTGCGCACATACCGAACCTTATAGCCCAAATGCTGCAAATAGCGAAATACCAAATCAAAAGCAATGGCAGGCCTAGCATGACCTAAATGAGCGTCACCATAAACAGTGGGACCGCAAACGTACATTCCAACATTAGGACTTTGAATGGGTTCAAATAATTCCTTTTTGCGACTGAGGGAATTATATAAATTTAACTGATTGGTTTTAATTGAGTTATCCATGATTATTTTTTTGGAAGTCATTAATAGGCTCCACTAAATTGATCTAAAAATCGTTTATCATTCTCAAAAAACAAGCGCAAATCTTTTACTTGATATTTGAGCATTGCAATTCGTTCGACGCCCATTCCAAAGGCAAAACCAGAATATTCAGTGGCGTCAATTCCGCAGTTGGTCAACACATTAGGATCCACCATTCCGCAACCAAGTATTTCTAACCAGCCACTATATTTACAGACATTGCAGCCTTTTCCGCCACAAATATTACAACTTACGTCCATTTCGGCAGATGGCTCGGTGAAAGGAAAATAGGACGGACGCAGTCTTATTTTAGTATCTTCACCAAACATTTCTTTGGCAAAGTATAGTAGAGTTTGTTTCAAGTCGGCAAATGATACATTTTTATCTACATACAAACCCTCTACTTGATGAAAAATGCAATGAGCGCGAGCAGAAATAGCCTCATTGCGAAACACTCGGCCAGGACTAATGGTTCTGATTGGTGGTTGCTGAGATTCCATTACCCGCACTTGGACAGACGAAGTGTGCGTGCGGAGGGCGATATCGGGATTTTTTTCGATGAAAAAGGTGTCTTGCATGTCTCTTGCCGGATGCTCTTGTGGGAAATTTAGCGCGGTAAACACATGAAAGTCATCTTCAACCTCAGGGCCTTCGGAAATTACAAAACCAATTCGATTAAAAATATCTACAATTTCTTTGCGAACTACGCTAATTGGATGACGCGCGCCCTGATGCGAAAACTCGACAGGACGGCTCAAATCGATGCTTTTCTCATGGCCAACTTCTTGGGTTTGTAGTCTATCTTTGAGCTCGTTATAAACTTCCTGGGCTTGATTCTTCAGCAAATTAATCAAGTTTCCAACCAATGGTTTATCTTCTTTCGCCACATTTTTAAAGTCTTCAAAAAGCCCTTGAAGTTGTCCTTTTTTGCTCAAGAACTTCAGCCGAAACTCTTCTAATTGTTCGGCACTTTCGATGCTAATCTCCTCTAATTGCTTTTTAAGATCTTCTATCCTATTCTTCATCCGTAATCGTTTCTAAATTTGTTTTAATACGTCAATTTTTCAATTACAATAATCATGTATCGATAAGCTAATCAAGGATTTACTCAACTAAACTCACGGTCATTTTTATGTCCGTTTCGGGGCGGTCGCCTGGTAAAGTTTTAACACTTGCTATTTTATCAATCACTTCCAAACCGCTCACTACCTCGCCAAAAACAGTATATCCCATATCTAGAAACGGGGTGCCTCCAACACTTGTATAGGCAGCTTTTTGCTCAGCCGAAAACATTCTCCCCATTTGCTGCTCCAAGGTATTTATTTCAAGAGCAGTGTATTTTTTGCCTTGAACAATATAGAACTGGCTGCCGGAACTGGCTTTTTGAGGATTCACATTGTCACCCATACGGGCAGCGGCCAATGCTCCTTTTTTGTGAAAATACTTCTTATTGAACTCTGCTGGAATGGTATAACTGGGTCCGCCATTACCATACATGGCGCCAGCAACTGCATTTTTCGACTCTGGGTCACCACCTTGAATCATAAAAGAACGAATCACTCGATGAAAAATAGTACCGTCGAAATAACCCTCTTTTGCCAATTTGATAAAATTATCGCGGTGCAAAGGCGTTTCATTATATAACTTCACCACCATATCTCCATAAATGGTTGATATCTTAACTAATTGTTCCTTCTGTGGCTCCTGATTTAAAACTTCCTCTTTTACTTGCGAAGGATTTGACGACTGTGCCGTACTATTGGAACAAGAAGTATGGACGAGTGATAAACTGATAACAGAGGCTAAGATAATAAATAAATGTTTCATAATAAGTAACTTATAATATTTTACGATGTATTTAATAAAGAAACAAAAGTATAAAAATAATGGAAATCAAAATTCTAATTCATTTGCCAGAAATACAAATGTAAAAGCGTGCATACGTTTTTCAATAATAGAAATTTTACAAACCGCAAAGTCTCCCTATTAATTGAAATTATATTTTAAACAGCGGCATGAAATTAATACAGGAATTTTCTTTTTTTTTGCAAGATGATTTAAAATCAAAAATCAAGCGGCGAGGTCTCCTTTTCGAGCAATGGGAAAAACGGATTTCGCCCTTAACCATTTTCTTTAAGAACGAGCAAACAATATTATCTAAACCATTGAATAGAAAAGAAATAAACCAAAATAAACCCTAAAATAAACCACCCTCAGATGAAACGCAGCCATATAAAATCGCTATTACAAACACCAGAGTTCGAACAAAAAGTATTGGTAAAAGGATGGGTAAGAAATCGGCGGGGCAGCAAAAATGTCGCTTTTGTAGCCCTCAACGATGGCTCATGCCTCAATAATGTTCAAGTGGTGGTTGATTTTGCTGTACTTGGCGAAGAAGTAATGGAGAAAGTGAGCGTTGGTGCATCAATATCGGTGGAAGGAATCCTAAAAGCATCGGCAGGTAGTGGGCAGGATATGGAAATAGTAGCCGAAAAGCTTGAGGTAATTGGCGTGGCAGATCCTGAAAAATATCCACTTCAACCTAAGAAGCATTCCCTTGAATTTTTGCGCGAACATGCCCATTTACGCTTTAGAACCAACACTTTCAGCGCCATCACGCGCATTCGGCATGCGATGATTTTTGCGATTCACCAGTTTTTCAACGATCGCGGTTTTTACAATATTCACACTCCAATAATCACCGCTTCCGATGCGGAAGGTGCTGGAGAAATGTTTCAAGTGACCACCATGGATTTAGAAAAACCCTTACGCGATGAAAATGGCGAAATAAATTACAAACTCGATTTCTTTGGGCGTAAAACAAATCTCACCGTCAGCGGCCAGCTCGAAGCCGAATTAGCAGCTCTTGCCATGGGACAAGTGTATACTTTTGGTCCAACTTTTCGGGCCGAAAACTCCAATACGACTCGACATCTAGCCGAATTTTGGATGATTGAACCAGAAGTTGCTTTCAATGATTTGACCGATAATATGGATTTGGCGGAAGATATGCTCAAATATGTAGTGCAATATGCCCTTGATCATTGCATGGAAGATTTACAGTTTTTGAGTAAACGACTTCAAGAAGAAGAGAGTAATAAAAAGCAAGAAGATAAATCAATGGAATTGATTGAAAAGCTACGGATGGTGGTGTCGAATGATTTTGTGCGACTTACCTATACCGAGGCTATCGAAATTCTAAAAAACTCAAAACCAAATAAGAACAAGAAATTCGACTATCTGATCGAATCCTGGGGCGCCGATTTGCAATCAGAGCATGAACGTTATTTGGTGGAAAAACATTTCAAAAAACCAGTTATTCTGGTTGATTATCCTAAAGAAATCAAAGCTTTTTATATGCGGGTCAACGAAGATGGAAAAACCGTTAGGGCGATGGATATTCTCTTTCCTGGCATTGGCGAAATTGTGGGCGGCTCGCAACGAGAGGAACGCTTGGATGTTTTGCTCGAGAAAATGCATGCCATGCATATTCCTGAGGAAGAGATGTGGTGGTTTCTCGATACCCGTCGTTTTGGAACTGTTTCGCATAGTGGTTTCGGTTTAGGATTTGAGCGGCTAATGCTTTTTATTACTGGCATGGGCAATATCCGCGACGTAATCCCATTCCCAAGAGCCCCAAAACAAGCTGAATTCTAAGTTAATTATTAATTTTCAGTAAATTAACTAAATAGGTCACCAAATTCTATTTACCATTTTTATTTAATCTAAAGCGAATAGAAAATAGTCTTTGGGATTTGGTAAATTTAAGAAATTCCATATCCGCTAATGCACTAAAAATATCTATTTTTACAGCAAATTTAACTGCAATGCCATACAAAAAGCCTGTTATCAAAAAGCTGTATTACACTATCGGAGAAGTTGCCGATATATTTGAAGTAAATACCTCATTAATACGCTTTTGGGAAAAAGAATTCGACATCATAAAACCTAAGAAAAACGCGAAAGGGAATCGACTTTTTACCCAAGAAGATTTAGATCATTTTCACATCATTTTTCATCTTGTGAAAGAACGTGGATTTACCCTGCAAGGAGCAAAAGACAAACTCAAAGAAAACAAGGAAGACACGATCAACCAAATTGAAATAATTAAATCGCTGGAAGATGTGAAATCCTTTTTGCTAGGACTCAAGGAGCAAATTCGACAAAATGATTAACAATCTCCTTCGCGAAAATATCAAAGAAGCTATCAAAAGCATCCGTTCGCATGCCCTACGTGCTGCGCTTACGATTGTAATTGTAGCCATTGGTATCATGTCGCTTGTTGGAATATTAACCGCCCTTGACTCAATCAAAGGATCTATCAATGACGACTTTAAGCGCATGGGATCCAACACTTTCAGCATCCGTAATGAGCAAGCCTTCACCATTTCGAAACGTGGGCATGAGCATGTGGAATACAGTCCAATAAGCTATACGCAAGCCAACGAATTCAAAAAGCGCTTTGATTTTCCAGGCATTATCTCCATCAACGCCAACGCTTTAAGAACAGCCACTCTGAAATTTGCCAATGAAAAAACGAACCCTAATATTAATGTGATGGGGATCGATAATAACTACTTGACAACAGCAGGTTACGAGCTCAGCGAAGGACGAAATTTCAGTGCACACGAATTGCAAAGTGGCACCAATACCGTAATTCTGGGGAACGAAATTGCTAAAACGCTCTTCAAAAGCAAAAGTGGAATTGGCCAAATTATATCCATCGGAGCAGCTAAATACAAAGTTATCGGCGTGCTCAAAGCAAAAGGCAGTTCCATGGGCTTCGGGGGCGACCGAAATGCCTATATTTCGCTTACACTCCTGCGACAAAAATATTATTATCCGTCTAATAGCTTCACTATCAACTTTATGGCTACAAATCAAGCCCTCTTAAATCATGCTGTTGATGAGGCTACTGGCGTTTTTCGGCAAGTTCGTAAGCTTAAACCTGGCGAATTGGAGAACTTCTCCATCAGTCGAAGCGATAATATTGCAGAACAACTACTTGAAAATCTTAGCTTTCTGAATATCGTTGCCGGCATCATTGCTTTTATCACCCTCTTGGGTGCTTCCATCGGTCTGATGAATATTATGCTGGTTTCTGTAAGCGAACGCACGCGCGAAATTGGACTCCGCAAAGCGCTGGGTGCTAATAACAAAACCATCAAAAACCAGTTTCTGGTTGAATCGGTGGTGATTACCGAAATGGGCGGTTTAGTGGGTATCGCTCTAGGGATTGCCCTCGGCAATTTGGTGTCCATTTTCACCAAAGGACCTTTTGTAGTTCCTTGGCTGTGGATGGTACTGGCTTTGATTATTAGCCTAGCAGTTGGTTTGTTATCAGGACTTTATCCTGCCATTAAAGCTTCTAAACTCGACCCAATTGAGTCTTTGCGATTTGAATAATCCGTCCCCAAAAAAAATAATACAAGCCCTTGTTGATATGATTTTATAATTTCTATATTTACACACTTAAACTTTTAAGAAAGTAAATGCGACAACTAAGATCCTTTTTCAACGATTATACCTTACTCTTTCTAGCCATAGCATGGATTGCGATGAATGGCTGGATTGTGTTTGGATATGGTGGTTTTTTCTCCATTTTTCAATTGTCGGGTGGTCTTCTGATTCCAGATCTCATGCTTCACTATTCCCCCGAAAAAATAGAAACACTATTGCAAGCTTATGGCTCGCAAGCGCGCCTATATTACCTTCGATATCAATTTCGAGATTTCCTTTACCCAATAGTTTACGGCAGTTTTATGATGGGTATTTTGGTGCGACTTATCCGACCAACCTCCATGAATTTTTGGATATTTGTTCCATGGTTTGCGGTATTCTTCGATTTCTTGGAAAATGCCTTCCTTCGATTAATATTTTATGACTATCCACAAATTGTAAACGATAGAGTGCAAATCGCTGCCTGGATGACTTCCTTCAAATGGTTGTTTGTTTTAATAAGTTTTGTGCTGATGATAATCGCTTTTCGTCATCGACGGATTAAGTACATGCGTCGCCTTTCGCACAAAGAATCTGAGCTATTTGCAGACGAAGAGGAGTAATATACACTAGCAATACGCTTTCAATCCATAATAAAACTGTCTTCAACCATCCATTATCGTAACTAAAGTTTATGAAATTAA
>DYSI01000013.1 GCA_020718275.1 Draconibacterium orientale | reverse complement strand
TTGCATAAATCTTGCCTATTTACAAAGTAAGGCCATGAACTTTTCAATATCTCCAGGTGTCGACATTATTTTGGTAAAAGTACTCATACTCAAATCTGGAAAAGAAACTGCAATCCGATATCTTCCGTGCAACATCACCACTTCCTTATTGTTCACAAGAATTTCGTAAGGAAGAAAGGCCGTATGTTTTGGCGACGAAATATCGATAGTGGGTAAAAAATCAGCTTCACCCCCATTTCCAGTCAATGCAATACCATAAAGCATAATATTTTTCCCTGGAATTTCAATGGCATAAATTAATTTTAGCCCTGCAACGCCAGCTTTAATTTTTGCGTCAATTTTCTGCTTCGCAGCCTGAAAACTATCGAATGTTGCCAAGGTTACCACGTCATCAAACTCAGGCATTCCCATCATGTATTGGTATTCGCGTAGATCTTCGGGTGTAATTCCACTTTTTGAACCAAAAGTTACGCCTGAATACTTTCCGCATTTTTTCATAGCAATGATAAACTGATTACTTACTTTTTGATAGGATGATGAAACACTTGGAAAATCATCACCAAAATAAGCATTACCCCAATACGTTGGATTAGTGTAACTTATATTTACAACGCCACCTTCAACGGTAATCGCCACGCGCAATGCAGCCGCAAACCCTTGTAAACCACCTTTGGTTTTCACTGCATTCAACAAATCGTCACTGGTAACTACCATCAACCATCGATTGGCATCTTTTGCAGCTTGGTATTCACCAATTATTTTAAAGCCAACGAGTGTTAAATTTTGCTTTACTACTTTCTTAGTCTCCGCCATATTTACATCACTCACTGCACCAAGTACATAAGGCTTAATTTTTTGCGCTTGTATTGTTAGCGCCAAGAACAAGGCCAAGGCCATTACCATTAATTTTCTCATAATGCTTTGTTTTTTTTCTTTGGTTATTAAAGTTAAAGAACTCCCAAGGGAGATTTCAATCAGTCAATTGATTAACAAATATAAAATTAATAAATATATAAATCACATCAATTCGTAATAATTGAGTTAAATTGGAAGAAAATATACTTATTAAAACAAAATTTAGTGGAAAGCCTCTTCGGGAAGATAGAATAATTCGGGATGTCGGCCTTGCATTCCTACATAATATTTTTGAATTTGTAGCGTATCAAAATCCGAATCTCCTTGTAGTTCGTAAACTGCACGCACGCCCACCGTTTTAGTTTTAAAATCACAGAAACCAATAATTACCGGCACCTTAGCAGCAGTAGCAATGCGATGATAGCCATTCTTCCATTGTTTTGCTTTAGCACGGGTACCTTCAGGCGTAACGGTTAAAATAAACTGTTTGCTATTTTTAAAATGCGTTACCACGTCTTCAACCACGGTATTTTTTCGGTACCGATCCACAGGAATTCCACCCCATTTTTTCAACAAAATACCAAATGGAAAGAAAAAAGCTTCCTTCTTAATAAGGTAATGTGCCTTAACTCCCAATGCTTTATAGGTAAGAAAACCAATTGGAAAGTCAATTAGGCTGGTGTGAGGAGCGGCAATAATCACCGCTTTTGGTGGTATTCCATTTGGTAGACTATTTTCTACCTTCCAACCAAAACTATTAAAAATCAATGTCGCAAAGTTCATCTTTTATGCTTTTATCATATTATAAAAATCTTCTTCGCCGATAATTTCTATTCCCAGATTTTCGGCTTTCTTCAATTTTGCTGGACCCATGGCCTCCCCTGCAATGAGATAATTGGTGGTAGATGATACTGCACTTAGATTTTTTCCACCGAATTGCGAAATTAGCTTTTTTATTTCATCGCGTGGTTTGCTTGTTTTTCCTGTCACCACAAAGGATTTCCCTTGCAACAAATCTGGAAATTGCTGTTCACTCCTTCTAATCTCAAAAGATAAACCATTGTTTTTAAGCTTGTTAATCATTGCTCTATTATCGGCATCAGCAAAAAATTGTATTACACTTTCGCTAATACGCTCTCCAATTTCGTCCACCATCATCAATTCCAAAACAGTGGCATGCATCAATTTTTCTATGGTTTCGAAATAGTCTACTAGCTTGCTAGCTACCGTTTCGCCCACATATCTTATACCGAGTGCGAAAAGCACTTTTTCAAAAGGTATTTGCTTTGATGCCTCAATACTTTGCAATAAATTATGAACTGATTTGCTTTGGAAACCCTCGAGCTGAATCAAATCCTTGGCGCTAAGCTGATAAAAATCTGCAATGGTATTCACTAGTTTTTTGTCATATAGTGCCGCGATGGTTGCTTCTCCGATATTGATATTCATGGCTTTACGACTAACAAAATGCTCCAATTTGGCTTTCACTTGCGGTGGACAATGAAACTCATTCGGACAATAATGGTTAGCCTCTCCCTCCATACGCTGTAGTTTGGTTCCACATTCGGGACAGTGTGTAATATACACAATTGGCTGAGCGTTTGCCAAGCGTTTTCCTCGATCAACTCCCACAATTTTTGGAATTATTTCTCCACCTTTTTCTACTTTTACAAAATCATTTTCATGCAAATCAAGCTGTTGGATAATATCGGCATTGTGCAAACTTGCTCGTTTGACGGTAGTTCCACCAAGATGAACAGGTTCTAAATTAGCCACTGGGGTGATTGCGCCAGTGCGCCCTACTTGATAAGAAATATTTATAAGTTTGGTGGTAAGTTGTTCTGTTTTAAACTTATAAGCGATTGCCCATCGTGGCGATTTGGCTGTAAAGCCCATTTGTTGTTGCAATTGATAATCGTTTAATTTTATCACGATTCCATCAATATCAAAGTCGAGCAGTAGCCGCTGTTCATTCCAATAATCAATAAATTCAAATATCTCATCAATGGAATTCACCTTTGCCATATAATTTGAAATATTAAAACCCCAACGTTTGGCAGCTCGCAAACTATCAAAATGATTGCTGAAAGGTAAGTTTTCACCTAATATATTATAAAGAAAGCATTCCAAAGGTCTTTCAGCAACTTTACGCGTGTCTAACATTTTAATACTGCCTGAGGCAGCATTGCGCGGATTGGCAAATTCTTGCTCTCCCACTTGTTTTCTTTGTTCATTAAACCGCTGAAAGCCAGAGCGTGTCATAATTATCTCGCCTCTAATTTCAAAATCTACAGGAAAATCGCCTTCCAATTTCAAAGGAATGGATTGAATTGTTTTCACGTTTTGAGTCACCAGATCGCCTTGTACTCCATCGCCACGAGTGACCGCTTGAAAAAATTGTCCGTTTAAATATTGTAAACCAATGGCCAAGCCATCAAATTTCAGCTCACAAACATATTGAAATCCATCGCCAATTTGCTTCCTAATTCGACCATCGAAATCTTCCAAATCCTGTCGTGAGTACGTATTCCCCAAAGATAACATGGGATATCGGTGCTTAACACTTGCAAATGATTTTTGGATATCTCCTCCCACTTTTTGGGTGGGAGAATCAGCCACAACTAATTCAGGAAACGCATTTTCTAAAGATTGCAATTCAGCAAGGAGTATATCAAACTCAAAATCGGAAATGCTAGGCTGCGATAATTGGTAGTATTGATAATTATGTTGCTGTATCGTTTTGATTAAAAACTCAATTCGTTGCTTAGCCCATTCAATATCCATCTTAAAGTTTCAATATATAAGTTAGTAATTTACAATTTTATAATCATAATACGAGATAATGCAAGCTTTATCGATCAAATAAAAAGCATGAAAAATAATCAATAAACCTTGTGTTTCAAACCATTAGTTGGCAGATAAATCATTAATTATTTTCAAAACATAGGATTCTACTGAAAATAAATATTGATGAATAATGTAATAGAATTATGTTGTAAAAATACTAATATTTAAAGCCAGATGCAGGGGATTAGAAAATATTTATACATTTGCAATCCCTTGCATTTGAGGGTATTTTATAAATCAATAATAATTCAACCAATATTCAATTAATCAAAAAGATTGATGGAAACTAAAAATCCTACTGACAAGCTGGAACAAGACAACTTGATTCCACAGGACACTACAACTGCAACAGAAGCAGAATTGATTAACGTGACCGAAACAGCTATCACTGCTGAACCTGATTTAGCGCCAAACACTATTGAAACGACAATGGAAATTAGCGAATCGAATCATGCCCATGAAGAAATTGCATCTGAAATGGATGCTGAAGTTATTAACCAATCGATCGCATTAGAAAATGCTGTAGAAGACGAGGAATCCACCTCTGCCTCAGAAGAAAGCCCTAAAATGGTTGACGCTGAAATTAGCGCTACTAGCACTGCTGAGCAAGAAGTTTTTATCGAAGAAGAACATGATGAAGACGATTTTGAAACAGAGCACGAAATGGATGAGGATAACGTCGATTATTCGGGTTTACCGCTCGAACAATTGGTACTTACCCTATGCGAATTAGTGAAAGTGGATGAAATTACCAGCGTTAAAAACCGCGTTGCTAATGTTAAGTCACAATATATCAAGAAGATAAAACAGCTAAAACAAGATCATTTTGAGCAATTTATTGCCTCCGGTGGTGAAGAAGCCAATTATGAGTCCTTGAAATTTAATTATGAAGCGAATTATTTGCAAGCACTCAATATCTATAAGGAAAAGAGAGGCATTTATTTGCAAAAACTTGAAAATCAAAAAGAAAACAACCTTAAACAAAAAGAAGAATTACTTGAATCATTGCGCTTGATGATTAATTCGGATGAGAATCTGAATAAAATCTACAATGAATTTAAAGAATTACAAAATAAATGGAGAGAAATTGGCCAAGTTCCACAAAATCAGATTAACAACCTTTGGAGTAACTACCATTTCTTAGTAGAGAAATTTTTTGAAAAAGTTCAAATCAACAAAGAGTTGATGCTGATTGGCTTAAACAAAAATTTAGAAGAAAAAATTCAACTTTGCGAAAAAACTGAAGAATTATTATTGGAAAAATCCATTAATAAAACCTTTAAGCTGCTTCAGAAATACCATGAAAAATGGAAAGAAATTGGACCAATTCCTCAGGAAAAGAATGATGAAATTTGGGACCGTTTTAAGAATGCAACCGATAAAGTTAACAAACGTCGTCATGATTACTACGAAGAACTGAACGAAGAGCAAAAAAGTAATCTACTGTTGAAGAGTGCTTTATGCGAGAGAATTGAAAGCATCAATCAGCAAACACACGAAACCATTAAAGATTGGAACAAGAGTACTGATGAAGTGAATGCACTCTTTTTAGAATGGAAAACCTTAGGCCCTGCTCCAAAAAAGCATAATGATCAAATCTGGAAAAGATTTAAAACCGCCATTAATGGTTTTTATAACATCAAGAAAGAATACCTCAATAGCGTAAAAGACGAACAGCTGAATAACTATCACCTTAAACTTGATTTAATAGCGCAAGCCGAAGCCATTAAAGACAGTACTGAATGGAAAGAAGCTAGCAATGAAATGATTAACTTGCAGAAAAAATGGAAAGAAATTGGTTCAGTGCCCAAAAAGCATTCCGATAAAATTTGGAAAACTTTCCGAACTGCTTGCGATCACTTCTTCAACAGCAAGGAAAAATTCTTTAAAAACATTGGAAGCGTTGAGCACGATAATAAGGAAGCCAAACTAAAACTTATTGAAGCAATTGAGTCTTATGTTTTTGGCGAAAATATGGAAGAAAATCTCAAAACAATTAAAGATTTTCAACGTCAGTGGATTGAAATTGGTCGTGTGCCTATTAAGGATAAATCAAAATTGCAAGAAAGTTTTTCTAAAGCGATTAACAAACATCTTAGCGCCCTGAAAATCACCAGTTTCGACTTTCAAAATTCAGCCTTGAAAGGTAAACTCGACACCATGGATGATAAGAAAGAAGGCGAAAAAATGATCATGCGCGAAATCAATACGCTTCGTAGCAAAATCGATGATTTACAGAAAGATGTGAATTTGTGGGATAATAATTTAAGCTTCTTCTCTAATTCGAAAAATGCTGATTTACTAAAAATAGATTTCGAGAAAAAAATCAACAATGCTAAAAAGGAAATCGACGTGCTAAAAGCTAAAATTCGTCAATTTGACAAAATGCTCCGCGAGTTAAAGCAAGTTTAGCAAAACCAAAACTCGACTTAATAAAAAAAGAGTTAATTCAATAGAATTAACTCTTTTTTTATGTTTAAGCCAACGTATTATTTAATCTCAGTGCTAAGCATCAGTTGATCACCTATGTATGCTTCGAGTTTATCTCCAATTTCGATAGGTCCCACGCCAGCTGGAGTGCCAGTGAAAATCAAATCACCAATCTTAAGCGTTAAAAACTGAGACACATAGGCAATAATTCTATTGATAGAAAACAGCATATCGCCGCTATTACCATATTGCATTTGCGTGCCATTTTTAAACATCCGAAACGGTATATCATTCAACTCAGCAAATTGGCTAATGGGTAAAAACTCACTGATAGGTGCTGAACCATCGAAAGCCTTCGCAGGTTCCCACGGTAAGCCCTTTACTTTGAATTCGGACTGAAGATCGCGGGCTGTGAAATCGTAACCAATGCCAATCGCATCATAATAGCTCGAGGCAAATTGCTCCTCAATATATTTTCCGACTTTGCTAACGCGAAAAACTAACTCAGTTTCAAAGTGTATATCCTGCGAAAATTCGGGATAATAGAACGGACGATTTTTTGTAATAACCGCTGTTTCAGGCTTTAAAAACCAAACTGGACGCTCAGGAACTGGATTGTTTAATTCCTTGGCATGTTCAGTATAATTTCTTCCAATGCAAATAATTTTCATAGTGCTTTTTAAAATTTATGAGTTTATTCTTTTTTGAGTAGTATTTTTAAATCGATTTCACTTCCGTTAAACACATTCAAATCAACGTATTCATCGACTCCAGGAATAATAGCTGAATGGCTAAACTGCCAAAATACCCAATTCGATAGCTGAGGACGGTTTTTCGACAAACGGGCAATCCAAATTGGATAAGATTCAAATTCGATACTTGAAAAATAGGTATCGTAGAACTGTTGATTGACATATAAAATGGGCTTCATTTTATAATGCTTTTCCATTTTCTGAAGACACTCCAAAACCAATTGCCGATATTCTTTAACAGTGATTCTACTCTGCTGTTCAACATCTAAAACGGGTGGCATATCCCCAATTTCTAATTTAACTTCACTAAAAAAATGATTCATTTGGCTAGAAGCCGATTCATGAGGATCAAAGAAATGATATGCTCCTCTTAAGAAACCAAATTCCTTGGCCTGCTTCCAATTATCTTTAAAATATTTATCCTTCCAATAATTGGATTCGGTGGCTTTGATGTACACAAAATCCAAGGTATGATAACCACCAAAGCGCGTTTCTTTAACCAATTCCCAATTTATAACTCCCTGATGTCGTGATATATCAATTCCATAAACCCCACCTTTAGGAATAAAAAAATTAGCATCCAAATTCGTGGTTTTATTTTTTGACAGCTGCAATTTTTGAGAATTGACCGTGACCAATTTATAATATATTTTCTTGGAATAATACAAGAAAGGTTGCTTAAAAATAAAAGCAAAAAATACTCCACTGATAAATCCAGCAAGTAAAAGATAGGTGATAAATCTCCGCCTTTTATTTCGTTTGGTCAATGGCTATTTTGCTTTGGTAGATCCTGAATTAAAACCACGTAATTTGATGGCTGTCAATATTTTCTTGGTATATCGTGGAAAATCAGCTTTCATCATCCAATCATAATATTGAGGCTCTAGCTCAAATACCTTTTGCACACTTATCCCCTTGTGTTTTCCAAAATTGAAAATCTCGATGCCCTGATCATCTAAAACAATTTGACCATTAAGATCGGCATTCTTGTTGAAAGTTGAAAATTCGGCTAGAGAATTTACATCGTTCACCACAGGTTTTGAAACGCTACCGTCTTTGTCAATAAACTCCGCATCCATATAATATTCAAGTTGTTGCTGTAAAATTTCATAAGTAGCATTGGCATCAGCGAGTGCAGTATGCGCATTTACTAGTGGTTTTTTAAGATAGAATTGATAAGCTGCGGATAGTGTGCGTTGCTCCATGCGCATAAAAATATTTTGAACATCTATCATTCTCCGATTTTTCATTTCAAAATCAATATCAGCTCTCAAAAACTCTTCGACTAGTAAGGGTATATCAAAACGATTGGAGTTATATCCTGCCAAATCGGCATTGCCAATGAACTGGTTTAGCTCAGCTGCAAACTCTTTGAAAGTGGGCATTAAGCGAACATCTTCATCATAAATACCATGAATTTTTGAAGTTTCGATTGGGATATGAATTTCTGGATTTATGCGCTGTTCCAGCCGTATTTCAGTTCCATCAGGCATTACTTTTATAGCGGCAATTTCTACTATTTTGTCTTTGCCTACGTTCATGCCGGTAGTTTCTAAATCAAAAAAAACAATCGATTTTCCAATATTTAATTTCATGGTAAGGGTCTAAATGAGCGGGTAAAATTAAGTAAATAAAAGCAAACTAAAATAGTCAAAATGCCTAAATCCATATTTTATTGATCAGCAATGCTCCAGCTTGATGCCCAAGTACCAAAGCTCGCTTCATGATTCGTTAGCAATCCTTTGCCAAAAAGCTTACCACTACCCTATTGATTAATGAGAATGATTATCTAAATATTCATCTCTTTTTACAATGGCTAAATACTCATTATCAAGTATATTATAACCATATTCATAACAAAAATAGTAGTACTTGGCGGTTTTAGTTTTATAAATATTGGTGTAATAACCAAAGTCGAAACCTAAATTCAGTAGCAAATTTCGTTGCACTCTTTTTACATCCTTATTACTTGACAAAATAATTTCTTCCATAATGCGGCGGTTTTTACGAAGAATGTAATTTACTGAACGGACATAGGCATTTGAATCTGCATTACCACGATTATTAAATGTATTTCTACATTGGTCTGAACAAAATTTCTTGTCAACACGACCGTATATTTCGATACCACATTCTAAACAATTTCTCTTTTCTTCCATCGATTTAAGTTTTAAAAAAAATGAGCCATTAGCTGATTATCATTTTATTTTTCATTGCGTACAAAAACAGGCTCTGCGCTAAGATACGTTTCCAACACTTTGCATGTAAATATTTCATTTTCTGGAATTTGCATAATATCCTTATCTAGAATTACAAAATCAGCATTTTTATTTAGCTCTAAACTACCAGATTCATTTTCAGCAAAACTACCTTTGGCAGCCCAAATAGTCATTGCGCGGAGTGCTTCTTCCCTGCTGAGTGCGTTTCCCATCTGAAACCCGCCAAGGGGTTTTGAATTATGATCTTTTCGTGTGACGGCAGCATAAAAACCAAATAAAGGATTCACGCTTTCGATCGGAAAATCACTTCCATTGGTACACCAACCGTTTTGATCGAGCAACATTTTAAAAGCATAAGCCGACATGATGCGTTGCGCCCCCAAACGGTCTTTTGCCCAATACATATCACTGGTGGCATGCGTTGTATTTATCGCTGGTATGATATTAAAATCTCCAAAATAATGAAAATCAGCTGGATTCACACACTGAGCGTGTTCAATTCTCCAACGTCGATCATTGGTACCTTGCAAGTATTTAGCGTAAGTCTTTAACATCAAACGCACTGCTGAATCGCCAATCGCATGAGTATTTACCTGAAATCCAGCATGATACAAAAGCGAGCAAATGGAATCGTAATAAGCTGGTGTTTCTATCAAAAATCCATTGCTGGGCCAATCAGAATATGGCTCCAATAAGCAAGCCCCACGTGATCCTAAAGCGCCATCTGCATATAGTTTTACCGATTGTATTCGAAGTCTATCGCTTTGATAAATTCCTTTTCCCACATAATGGCGCATATTTTCAACTGATGGTTCTAACATAATATCTAATTGGATTTTCAACTTCGACTGTTGCTGCATCTTTTCAATTTTTTGAATGATGGGATAGTTCAAACCTGCATCCTTTAAGGAAGTAAGACCAACGGCAAAGCAATCTTTTTCAGCAGTTATCAATGACTGTTCTATCATTAAATCGGAAGGAGACGGGATAAGACGCTTGAGGGAATCGGCTGCATTGTCAAGCAAAACGCCACTTAATTCATTATTCTGAACTAACAATTCACCTCCTTTGATCACGGTCTTAGTATCAAAACCTGCTAATTGCAGCGCTGCTGAATTGACGATTACGGAATGTCCATCAATTCTAACTAATAAAACTGGTGTATTTGGAAACAAAGAATCCAACTTTGATTTGTTAGGCATGGATTGAATTTTCCAATCATTTTGATCCCAACCACGCCCTAGAATCCATAATTCATTAGGATTTTGTACCCTAAAATCCTTAATTCGTTCAATGACCTCATCAAAAGAAATAGTTCCAACTAAATCGGCATAACGCTTTTTAAGTAGCCCATAACCGTAAAAATGACAATGGGCATCCCAAAAACCAGGGTAAACGGGTAAACGATGTAAATCTCTGCTTTGCTGTGCGTTATAGTGGCCTAAAATATATTTTGAAGTACCCAAAGCAATAATTTTCTTGTCCTTAATTGCCATTGCCTCTACGATGGTATTGGCAGAATCTACGGTATAAATTCTTGCATTATAGAGTATTAAATCTACTTTCGTTTTTTGTTGACAACTGGAAAGGTATATCGAAAAAATACTAAAGACTAAATAAACTAATGGTGGAATTTTGGATTTCATGGGCACGATTAATTGAAGACCAAAGGTAGTATTTTAATTATTCTAAATGCTCATTGAAACATAAGGCTTCAAAAAAATGCTAAAGATAGATAGCGAATTAAAAGGGAAAGAAAAAGATAAAGAATCCTAGCGCACGAAAAAACTTCCTAAACGTTTGAAGAGTTTCAATTTACCTTGAAAAAACTGAACAAAAAATCGATATTGGCCGAGAGCAGTGCCATAAACAAAAAGAAAAAAATTATAGACCGGCAACACTATAATTATAAAAACCAATAACTTAAGCCAGAAACTAGCATCGTCGGTTATGCCAAGCAACAGATCTATCTTGCGATGAAAGTAAAGGGTCGTAGGACCGGCCAAGGAGAAAACCAACAAAATGATTACCACCTGAAAATCATTATTGATTCCCCAGCGTTGTTTCAATTTATTCCATGAATTTCTCATCTTTCGTTTAATATTTTGTTTGCAAATAGTTTTGAATTACCTTTAAAGTTGAACAATAATCATTTGATTAAAGAAAATAATTATTTCACAAATGTAGATAATCTATATTTATCAGTAAAAGACGAAGAGGTATTATATATCAGCTTAGCATTACCAAATAAGCTACTAAAAGCGCTCGTAAACCTCGTATGAAAAATAGAAACTATTTTCGGTATCGGGTTGTTTATCAGTTTTTTCTATTAAATCCCATTCATCAGTATCCACGACAGGAAAGAAAGTATCTGCTTCAAAATCTTGATGTACTCTTGTGATATACAGCTTATTAGCTAATGGCATAAACTGACGATAAATAGATCCACCTCCGATAATAAAATTTTCTTCATCAATGTTCATTAATTCAATCGCTTGTTCGATGGAGTAAGCCATTGTGCAACCATTAATTTGTTCGCCAGCAATATCCGTAATGACAATATTTCGGCGATTTGGAAGCGGATGTACAGGAAGCGAAAAAAAAGTATTTTTTCCCATCACAACCGTATGTCCAGCCGTGATTCTTTTAAAACGCTTCAAATCATCACTGATATGCCATAACAAATCGTTGTTCTTTCCAATGGCATAATTGGCTGCAACGGCCACAATGATCGAAATTGGTTTTGTTTGTTTATTCATTTATACTGTATTATTATTATTATTTTAAACAGAAATATCACCCTTAATATGAGGATGTGATTCGTAATTTACCAATTCAAAGTCCTCGAATTGGAAATCAAAGATATTCTTTACCTGATTATTTAACTTCATCATTGGCAAAGGGAGCGGATTGCGCGATAATTGCAACTTAACCTGTTCAATATGATTAAGATAAATATGAGCATCCCCAAGAGTATGAACAAAAGTACCTAGCTGAAGACCTGTGGCTTGCGCCATCATCTGCAGCAAGAGTGCATAGGATGCAATATTAAAAGGCACGCCAAGAAAAATATCGGCCGAACGCTGATACAATTGACAACTCAATTTTCCATCTGCCACATAAAATTGAAATAAAATATGGCAAGGAGGCAATTTCATTTCATCCAAAGCCGCAACATTCCATGCACTTACAATATGACGTCTTGAGTTTGGATTTTTGATTATCGACTTCACAACTTCTGTGATTTGATCAATATTACCTCCATGATAATCAGGCCACGAACGCCATTGATAGCCATAGATTGGACCCAATTCCCCTTGTTCATCAGCCCATTCATTCCATATTCTGACCCCGTTTTCTTGCAAGTATTGAACATTGGTACTTCCCTTCAAAAACCAGAGTAATTCGTATATTATGGACCGTAAATGTAATTTTTTGGTGGTCAAAACAGGAAATCCTTCGGATAAATCAAATCGCATTTGATAACCAAAAACACTTTTAGTACCCGTTCCTGTTCTGTCCTCTTTTTGAGTTCCATTCGTTAAAACATGATCCAAAAGATCAAGATATTGCTTCATGCTAATCTGAATTTATTTTGTTTAATAATTGATTTTTAACCGTTTACAATCTAATAAATTCCTTAAACCACCAGAAATGCATTTAGTGATTAATGGTTTGTAATTCCGCTGGATTATGCTTATGTTTAAAAAACAAGGCAAATAAAATGGCAACTACTAGCGCATAGGCAGCAAAGGTAAACCAGATTCCTTGCCATTGAAAATTACCATTTTCGGCTTTAAAATAGGTGTCAATCAAAACCCCACTTGTCCAACTTCCCATAATGGCCCCAAAACCATTGGTCATCATCATAAATACGCCTTGAGCTGAAGCACGAATGGAGTGATCGGTTTGAGTTTCGACATATAGTGAACCAGAAATATTGAAAAAATCGAAGGCCATTCCATACACTATACAAGATAATATAATCATCCAAAGGCCATCGGCTGGATTTGAAAAGCCAAGGAGCCCGAACCGAAGCACCCAGGCTATCATGCTGAATAGCATCACTTTCTTAATTCCAAATTTGCGTAAGAAGAAAGGAATAGTAAGGATAAATAAAGTCTCCGACATTTGAGAGATAGACATGATAATGGCTGGATATTTTATGGCTAGTAAATCTTTATAGGCATCCACCTTGGCAAAATCATGCAAAAAAGTATCTCCATACGCATTGGTAAGTTGCAAGGCAGCTCCTAGCAACATTGAAAAGACAAAGAACATCGCCATTTTAGGTTGCTTAAACAAGGTAAAAGCACGCAATCCAAGATTTTCAACCAGCGATTTTTTATTCGTTTGGCGGCTTACTGGGCAAGCTGGAAGTGTAAAAGCATATAATCCTAGTACTATAGAGGCTATGGCTGCCACATAAAATTGGAATGCCGAAGTTTCTATTTTCATCAAACTAATAGTCCACATGGCCACAATAAAACCGATGGTTCCCCAAACCCTAATCGGAGGATATTCTTTTACCAAATCTAGTTTTGCCTCATTGATAACTGAATACGAAACAGTTATAGATAAAGAAATCGTTGGCATATAAAACATCATATTGACAAGCATCACCCAAAAGAAATCGGTAGGATTATTGATCTGTGGTAATAAGAACAGCATCGCCGCCCCCGCCAAATGAAAAATTCCCAATAGTTTTTCGGCATTAACCCAACGATCAGCAATAATACCAGCAATAGCAGGCATAAATAAGGAAGCAATGCCCATAGTCGAAAAAATAACCCCAAAGTCGGTGCCCGACCATTCCCTATTATTAAACCAATATCCGCCGATTGTAATGAGCCACGAACCCCAGATATAAAACTGCAAAAAATTCATTACTATTAAACGATGCTTCAAACTCATTATTCGTTGTTTTTAGATTTTTTCCTTTGTATTTCATCCCGCACTTTAGAAGCTTCTTCATAATTCTCCAATTCAATCAATACCTTTAAATAATCTTCTAATTCTTCAATCGTCTGATTATTGGCTAATTCAATATCTCCATCTTCAATTTCCTCTAAATTTTCGTCTTCTAAATCATCAATTTCCTCAATATCTTCCTCAATAGCAGTACTATCTATTACTTTATCATCGGCATAAATTGGACAATTGAAACGCACTGCCAAGGCAACAGCATCAGAGGTGCGGGAATCTATTTCAATATTTTTTGTACCATCAAATAAAGTGATGAGGGCATAAAAAACCCCCTCATAAAAACGATTGATATTAACTTCAACTATTTGAACATCAATACTTTTAAGTATATTACGCACCAAATCATGTGTCAAAGGGCGACTAGGATTAAGTCCTTCAAGTTCGATAGCGATTGCTTGGGCTTCATAGGGTCCAATGATAATTGGAATCCGCAGTTTCTCACCCTCAACTCCTAATATCATAGCAAAGGAATTGGGCTGAAGACTACTAGTGGATATGCCAATTATGTGTAATTTTCTTTTTCCCATAGATGTCAATTTTTCAAACTTAATGATGAATTCTAATAAATTATTTCGTAAAAAAAAAAGAATGCAATATTTACCATTTCTCCTTCATAAAAAGTTGCTTGGTAAAAATACAGCTCAATAGGTTCAACAAAAAAGTCTTAAAATGAAACTAAAAAACCATGAATTTTCACCATTCGATGATCAAATCAAAACTTTTCAATGATTAAGCTAATATTGCATTTATGTTTTTTGTTTAGCTTTGATTTGCGATCCAATTGGCTGCAAAGAGCAAATAAAAACAGTCGCTAAAGATATTTATTAATTAAAATCAAAAAACCAGCTATTTCAAATAAATATTAACGAAATTTTAAGTCGATAAAATTGCTAATCAACTAATTATCAATGTTCATTAAGCCAATAAGTCTCTTCATCTTCTTCAGTTGAGCTTTCGTCTGCAAAATACTGTTTAGGTTTTGGAGCCTCATTTCGATAATAAAAGGCGAAAACAATCCCTGCTACCGCACCCATCAAATGCCCCTCCCATGAGATGTTTTCGTTAGGAAAAAACTCTGGAAAAAATCCCCAAAACAGGCTGCCATAGAGAAAAACAATCAACATGGAGAAAGCCATAATCCGAATTTCGCGTTGCAAAAGTGCAGTTAAAATATGAAAAAAGGCCAACGCATAGATCAATCCGCTTGCACCAATATGCCAATCGCTTCTTCCAGAGAGCCAAAGTAGAAAACCCGAAAGCATCCACAAACTGATTAAAATCTTAGTGGCTACTTTTGGATAATAATAGTATAATGCCGCGCAAAAAAGAAAAAAAGGCAGGGTATTACTCGCTAAATGACTCCAACTAGCATGGATAAAAACGGAGGTAATCACCCCCTGAAGACCATTGAGTCGCAAGGGAAAAACGCCTAAAAACATTAACGAAAAAGAAAAATAATCTTGTGCCCACATCAATAACCACATGATTACCAACAGAATAATAGGAATTTGTAAGCTTTTAATGAGTTTTGCTAATTCTTCGTTCAATGTGAATTACTTATTGAATTATTATTTTTTCGACGATACTTGCTTCTTCAGTTTCTAGTTGAAGGAGGTAAACACCAGCGCCTAAGTTTCCTAAATCAATTTGGGCTGTTTTTTTCCAATCAAACAATTGGTGATACACCCGTTTACCTACTAAATCATATACCTCCACGCGACGAATTGGCCATTCTGCGTCAAGATTAATAACATCATGTGATGGGTTTGGGAAAATTTTTACAGGCATTTCCTCAATCCTATTTTTAATCCCGTTTGGCAGTTTGGCCAATTGAACATTTAGCGTAACGGCGCTATCGGCATATGTTTGCACTCCTGTAATTGTTTTACTCTGATATCCATTGGCAGTGTATTGCAGACTATAATTTCCGCTTAAAATTGGACGGAAATAAAACCCAGAATCATTAGTAAAAATGGAGGAATTGTCAATATCATGGTTTACTACAGTCACCTCTGCTCCTACTGCGAATCCCGTTAATGAGTCAGTAACTTGTCCTTGTATTCCATAGGTAGCTTCTTGGATATAATTTAGAAATGAGCGATGTAAATATCCCCAATAATTCGTAAGCTGGTTTTCGGGCACGGTCTTTTGATTAGATATTTCCAAGGTAAACTCTCTGCATCGGGCGAAATAATTGGCATAATCTTGTCGTCCACCACTAACCAAATACCAATCGGCTCCATTAGTAATACCACTTGGAAATTGACTAGAGGAAAGGTATCCCGAAGGAGAATAATAATGAGCGGTATCTGCAAAAGCTTGCGAAACATCAATCCACCAATTGTTATCAGCGTGCAGTTTTACAGATGGATACCAAGTATCCCAAGGATAATTAACCACCTCTTCACCACCATGCAAATTAGCCGACATGGTAAAATGCATGGTATCTTGAAACGCCATAAAGATGTTTGTTTCAATTTGATATGGTTTTCCATCTGGATGCGGTCCATCCTCAGGATCCGAAAAATTACGATTTAAATCAACAGAATTTGCATTGTAGCGGGTCGCACCTAAAACAGTATGGTTTCCCCCAAAATAAGTTCCATCAGGATTTGCTAATGGGTTAATCCAAATTTCTACTTGATTCATTAATTGAGTGACTTGTGGAATACTGCCATAGTTTTGAAGTAAATATTCGATTAATCGCAACATCATTACATATCCCGTGGTTTCATCTCCATGCATCGTAGAAGTGTAGAAAAAACGAACTTCATTTTCATCAATTTGCACCTGATCGCCAAGCTGCACGGTAAGAATTTTTCGACCACTTGGCAAAACCCCTAACTGATGTAATTTGCAAAGGTTTGGATAGTCAGTTTGAAACTGTTGCATCAAACTATCATATTGATTATAAGTTGGATAAGCATTCCAATTAAAAAAGAAAGCTTTGGCGGTAGGCAACATTTCAACTTCTAAAAGCTTGGATTCTATGGGTTCTAAATTGAAAGAATAATGAGCTAGGTCAAATTTATTCAATGCGTCGGCGCTGATATAAAAGTACACTTTTAGGGAATCTATTTTATCAAAATCGAGCTTATTAAAATCCTCTATTTTACGCATTACCTCTTCAAATGGAAACGAAATGCGCGCTTCTCCCCTTTCATCAACTTGCTGATATACTGATAGTAAATCGGCATTAACTTGACTGTAACCGAAATTAACAATCAATAAAAAGCCGAACGAAATCAAAATAAATTTTACCTTTTTGAAGTATACGCTCATAGCCATCGAGGGGGAAAGGTGGTTATTAAAAAAAACAAGACCGCTTAACGCAAAGTCGTATTTTGAATCATCAATTTTAGCTCAGCATTCAAACTACGATTGACTCTCACCAAGGGTAATCGTAAGTTATTGCCAAGTATTCCCATATGTTCGAGCAATGCTTTGATGCCGCCGGGGTTTCCATCAGCAAAAAGTGCATTGATTATATTCAACAATTGGTAATGAATCTCCATGGCTTTGTATCGATCACTATCTGAGAGCATTAGATTCACCATTTCCGACATGGCAGCAGGGTATGCATTGGCAACTACCGAAATAACTCCATCGGCACCAGCGGCAATCATAGGTAAAGTTAGTGCATCATCGCCCGAAAAAACTTTAAATCCTTGAGGTCGATTTTTAATGATTTCCATTACTTGCATCATATCCCCACTTGCCTCTTTAATGCCAATAATATTATGAAAACGATCAGCAAGTTCCAAACAAGTAGCTGGCTTAATATTACTACTGGTGCGCCCTGGTACATTATAGAGTATAATGGGCAAATCAGTACTCATGGCTACTTCTTTGAAATGAGCGATAATTCCTTTTTGATTTGGTTTATTATAATAAGGCGAAACCGATAATAGCCCATCTATCTCACTAGCGTCCAAGGCTTTAATTTCGTGAATTAGATGATGGGTATTATTGCTACCCATACCAACTACAATTGGCAATAGTCCTTCATTACTTTCGATAATGGTATTCAAAACGGCCGATTTCTCGTCATCATTAAGGGTGGCCGTTTCGGCGGTGGTGCCCAAGGCTACCAAAAAATCTACCTTTCCCTGATGAAGGTGTTTAACTAACTTATCCAGCGACTTAAAATCGATACTTCCATTAGGATGAAAAGGGGTAACTAGTGCAACACCAGTTCCTTTAATGACTTTTTGCATTTTAATTGGTTTTTATTAATTCTAAATAAAACAACAACTCTTTAAGAAAAATATTGATATCATTGGGGGAAATTCCTTCTAACATAAAATCATACAAATCCTCCTCATTGCCTTGATTTAGGCCTATTTTGCAATGAGCGAGCGAACATTCAAGCAAATATCGCAAACTAATATCTCGGTCGAAATTTAAGTCGATGAGGATGTCAAACTCCCTATTAACAAAGTCAGGTGCAGATTGAAGACTGGGAATCCCGTACCAATTTACTTTGTTTTTGGTTACATAATGAAAAGAGAGTGTATTATCCACATAATGTGGGAGTTCTACTGTTTTAACGACCCCAATTGCAGTTACTTCCTTTGCCATGCCTTTGAAATGACGAACTAAATGCGCAGCCCTCAAATACCGACGTTCCTTAGTAGCATCGAAAAGTACCCCAATTGTTTTTACACTGGCCAAATCAATTAGCCGCCGCGTGCGAACCATATCAGCGGTGGCTTGTTTCACTTTGCGGCGAAACATATAATTCTTTATTTGTGATAAGATGCTCAAACTCTTAAACTCCCTAATTGATTAATGTCTTTAAAATAAAATTCAAAAATAAACTAAAAGATAAAGGTAAAATTATTTTTTAAAGAAATGCCTGAATTATTTATCGCATAAGTTACGAGTCGGCAAAGCTTTGATCTAAGAGCAAGTTATTAATTTCTGTCGCCCGATACCCATCTTAACTTGCCTAAAATAGCTTAACGGGAGTTCTAAAAATTGCTTTTTCTTCGTTGGACTTCAATTTTAAAATCCTCACATCGGCAGGCTCAGTGCATCGCATTTACACAAGTAAATTCCGGTTTTAAAATCTTGTCCGCCTCAATAAATCTAATTTTTAGAACTCCTCTTAAATGAAAGAAATCCATTAAATCGCATACCAATAAACAGTAAAAGAAATAGTTATGACGATAAATTTTCACCTTTAAAACGATGCTTATAAATTTTCTTTTCCATCAAAATCCCATGAATAGAAATAGCGCTTTTGAATAATAAATATTCCTTTACTTTTGCCTTAGTTAAAAAAACACATTCCATAGCATTCATGAATTTTGAACTTTTCTTAGCCAAGCGATTTTTAAATGAAAACAAAAAGGAGTTTTCGCAAGCGGCATTACGGCTTTCTATCCTGAGTATCGCTTTAGGCTTGGCTGTTATGATATTGTCTATCAGTATTGTAACAGGTTTTCAAAATAGCATTAGGGCTAAAATTGCAGGATTTGAAGGTCATATTCAAATTAGCAGGTACGATTTCAACAGTTCCTTAGAATTACCACCTATACAAAAAGATTTGGCGCTAGTAAAACTGCTTAAATCCAATGAGGAAATAAAAAGCATCTCCACTTTTGCTACCAAAGGAGGCGTTATTCAAGGAAATGGTATCATTCAAGGCTGTGTTTTTAAAGGCGTTGAATCCACCTACGATTGGCAAAGCATGCAATCATGGCTGGTTAAGGGCAAAATTCCGGATTTGAAGGATTCCCTAAAAAGCAATGAAGTATTGATTTCAAAAGAAATGATGCTAAAGTTGAATTTAAACATCGACAGTAGCTTCCTTGTGTACTTTATGCAAAATCCACCAAGGATTAGAAAATTCGTGGTAAGCGGAATTTATGATAGCGGTTTTCCTGATTTCGATCAAAAGTTTATCTATGGCGATCTGCGCCACTTGCAAAAAATAAATCAATGGAAAGATTCTCAAATTGCAGGTTATGAAGTGGTCTTGCAAGATTTTAAACAAATTGAAACGCAAACTGAATGGATTTACGATCAGATAGGTTATGACCTTAAAGTATTAAATCTCAATCAACGCTATCCTTTTATCATGGATTGGCTAAAACTGCTGGATACCAATGTCTACTTTATTCTTGGTCTGATGATTCTGATTTCTGGAATTGGTATGATTGCTACTTTACTGATTTTAATTTTAGAAAAAACTCGTTTTATTGGTAGCCTAAAAGCAATGGGTGCAAGCAATAATAGTATCCGAAAAATATTTGTTTATCACGGTATTTATCTTAGCGCCAAAGGTTTATTAATTGGTAATTTAATCGGAATCGGCCTTTCGTTACTTCAGTTCTATTTCAAAATTATTCCTTTGGATCCGCAAACCTATTATATGGATGCAATACCCATTAATATTAATTGGTTTTATATCCTATCGTTGAATTTAGGGGTGCTTCTGACTATTGGACTGATGATGTGGTGGCCATCGCACCTCATCAGCAGAATTAGCCCCATCAAAGCGATTAGGTTTGAATAAAAAAATTGATTTTAATGGGTTTTAAAAAATATTAACCGAAAAAATCTAGAATGTGAGATATATTACTTTCTTGTGTGATGAATATTAACTGTTATTTTAATAACAAGAAAATTTTTTCTATACATTTGCAACCAATAAAATAAAAAACTGATGAGTACACAGCTTTTACCTGAAAAAACCGTTGAAAGACTTAGCCAATATCGTCGCGTCTTGAGTCGAGAAATAGAACAAGGACATGAGCATATATTTTCGCATGAATTAGCTAAACTTCTGCACATTACGCCAGTTCAAGTACGCCGAGACATTATGTTAATAGGCCATTCTGGCAGCTTAAGAAAAGGTTACAACATTCTAGATTTGATTGACATGATCGGTGAAATTATTGATTGCAGCAACCAGCAGAAAGTTGCCATTATCGGTATTGGTAAGTTAGGGCAGGCTTTGCTCAATTATTTAGCAGACAACAAAACCAATTTGGTTGTAAGTGCCGTTTTCGACAATAATCAGGAAATTATAGGCACAAGCTTTTCGGGTGTTTTATGCCATGGCATTGAGCATCTGAAGAAAATAGTTGAGAGAGAACATATTACCATCGGTATTCTGACTGTTCCACCACAACATGCCGTGGAAATTAGCAAGCAAATGGTAGAAGCTGGGATACTCGGCATCATCAATTATACTCCAGTTTCACTTCAGTTGCGAGGCGCCTATTTAGAACAATATGACGTCATTACTTCACTCGAAAAAGTGGCCTATTTTGCCAAACCTAAAAACTATTCGATGTTACTCGAAATGGAATGCGAAAAATAAAAACGGCTAACCCATAAAAAAGAAGGAGAAAAAGATACGTTAGCATTTTTTTCTCCTTTTTAATTTTTAGGCTTCTCAACAATAAGTTATTGCTTCCGTCTATTAATCCAGCGAATAATCTCTCCTATCCACAAAACCATAGAAGTGGAACCAATAATTACGAACCAATCATAAAGGGATAGCGAAACTGTTCTGAAGACATTTCCTCCAAATTCCACAATTAATATTTGACCTATTAGAATTAGGAAAGCAACCACCAGAAAAGCACTACTTTCTTTGAGATTGTAAAAAGCTGATTTACCTGTTGCAAAAGCCTTGGCATTGAATAAGTTCCAAAATTGAAGCATTACAAACACGGTGAAAAAGATCGATAAATTGTAAACACTGATGATTCCATTATCGGTGAAGTAGTACAGTAATCCAAGCAAAATAAAGACAAAAGTAAAACCAACGATCAAAATATTTGAACTCATTTGTGGATTAATAATGAAAGCATCATTTTTGCGAGGCTTGTTATCCATAACTTTTTGGTTAGGCGGCAAGGAGGCCAAAGCTGCTGCTGCAAAAGTATCCATAATCAGATTTACCCACAGAATTTGAGTAATGGTAAGTGGCAATTCATTACCGAAAATGGAGCCTAGCAGTACAATTAGCAAGGCGGCCACATTAATCGTCAACTGAAAGACGATAAAGCGCTGAATATTTTGATAGAGTGATCTGCCCCACATCACAGCTGAAGTAATACTATTAAAGGAATCATCGAGTAAAGTGATATCGCTAGCTTCTTTGGCAACGGAAGTACCTGATCCCATCGATAAACCCACATGGGCGTAATTCAAGGCGGGTGCGTCATTAGTACCATCACCGGTAACGGCCACGATAGCTCCTTTGCGCTGAAGCAATTGCACCAATCTTTGCTTATCGGTTGGCCTTGCTCGGCACATAATTTTAAGACTCAACACGCGATTCAGTGCTTCTTCATCAGTCAATTTCTCAAACTCAGGTCCTGTGATAATATGCTCTTTCTGCGCTTTTTCGTCCCAAATACCGATTTGACGACCAATTTCTTGAGCAGTTCCTGGGGTATCGCCTGTCACCATTTTCACATCAATACCGGCTAATAAACAAGTATTTACGGAATCAGGAACATCTAATCGAACTGGATCTGAGATAGCAGCAATCCCTAAGAAAGTGAGGTTGGAATTAACTAAAACTCCTTTTTCAAATCGTGGCAGGTCGTCTTCAATTATTTCGTAGGCAAAACCTAAAGTGCGCATGGCTTGATGTTGGTAATTGAAAAGCAATTGTTCAATCATTGCTGAAGCTTCAGCAACACTCGACATTTTATCTTGCAATTGTACTTGTTTGCTATTAGCAAGAACAATTTCTGGTGCACCCTTTACATACAACACTTTTTTATTTAGCAAAGGCGAACTAACCAAGGTGGCCATGTATTTTCTTTCAGTCGAAAAAGTCAACTGCTCAACCACTTCTGCATCCTCTCTGATGGTAAGATAATCAATATCAAACTTATATAACCACAAAAGCAATGCAGACTCGGTAGGATTTCCGAGTGTTTTGATATCGTTTAAATCGGCTAGATCGAGGTAAGCAGTGGAATTTACGGCTATGCTTTCCATAATAATTTTACTAAGATCATTTTCCACAAGTTCCTGGTCCTTTAGGGCAAAATAATCTGTTTTGTACACCTGCATTTGATTTTGGGTAAGTGTACCCGTTTTATCCGTGCAGATCACCGTGGTGGCTCCAATGGTTTCGCATGCATGCATTTTTCTAACCAAATTATTAGCTTTCAACATTCTACGCATACTCAAAGCCAAACTTAAAGAAACGCTCATTGGCAAACCTTCAGGCACGGCAACCACAATTAGAGTAACTGCCACCATAAAGTAATGAAGAATACGACCTGCCACTTCAATGCTTATCCACGATTCGATAGCCAAAGGATCTATTCCAAATAAGTAGGACACAAAAAACAAAATAGCAAAGCTAGCAAGCCCTATGCCCAACCAAAACAACCACGATTTTTCAACTATTTTAGGTAATTCCCGCTCTTTTCCAAGAATAATATTGATATCAAAAACAATGGGAAACCATACTTTAACAAGAGCCACAAAAGCGGGGAAAATCACAATGCCGATAGAACCCAATTGCACATAGGAATAATGAACCGTTCCGAAGAATAAGTCTTTGATAAATAGGGCTATAAAAGTAAGGGAAGCAAGCACAAATCCAACAAAGCCGATCAGTTTAGCAAGTTTTTCGAGTTGCAGATTAAGGGGAGTTTCTTCGCCGCTCATTTCAGTTGATTTTACGGCCACTTTTCCATATTCGGTAGCATCTCCTACTTTCTTAACGACCATAATGCCATGTCCGTCCATTACTTTGGTGCCACGCATTGCCCAATTTGAAGGATAGGTTGAATCAATATGAAAATGAGCCGTATTTGTCGTTTTATCGATGATGGGTTCTCCTGTCAAACAAGACTCATCTATTTGCAGTGAAACGGCTTCAAGTAGCTGACCGTCTGCTGGTATTTCTTCACCAGTAGAGAGTACTACCAAGTCATCCACCACAATATCTTTTTTATAGATTTCAGAGATTTTACCACTCCTAATTACTTTATAAAGTGTATCATCGTTCACTTGGTTCAAAACATCGAATTTACGATTGGCATCCAGTTCAAACCAAAAAGCAACCCCTGTGGCCAAAATAATTGCAAAGAAAATACCGATTGTTTCGGCAAACTCCATGTGCACAAAAGAAATCCCTAAAGAAAGAAAGGCCGCTATCAACAGTACACGAATGATTGGATCGTCAAATTTCTTAAGAAATAGTTTTAATATTGATTCTCTCTTAGGTGGGGTTAAAATATTAGAACCATGTAATTTGCGGCTTGCTTCAACTTGTTCATTGCTGAGCCCTGTAAAGTGGTTTTTGTGTTCCATAAATATGAATAGATACTTACAATCTAATGGTGAAACTTGTTTTGGAAAGAGAATGCCTAAAATGCTTCATCTCTTTAAAATCTGAAATTGAATACAAATTTACGATAATTTTTAATTGAAAAGATTCAACATTCGACCCCTTAGCCAAATTAGTTAAATCTAAGGTTTTGTAGGACTCAAGAGGCTTTAGACCTTGCTATTGCTGCAAAAGCCGTGTTGATAGTTAGTTAAAAACGAATTACTTTTTGTTTTTAAGCCAGTCGGGGCGTGTAAGTTTACCGCTCAAACTTGCTATGGCGGCGCTGCGTCTACGCACATAAGGGCCTGGGTTTTTGGCACTATACTTCCGTGGATTTGGCAAAATAGCGGCGATAGTTGCTGCTTGTCGCTTACTTAATTTGGCCGCCGGCTTATCGAAATAATATTCAGAAGCGGCACCCACACCATAAATTCCATCGCCCATCTCTATCACATTTAGATAAACTTCCATAATTCGTTCTTTACCCCAAATAAGTTCAATTAATCCAGTAAAATAAAGCTCGAAAGCCTTACGAATATAGGTTCTGGAAGGGAAAAGGAAAACATTTTTAGCGGTTTGTTGCGTTATTGTACTCGCGCCTAATTTCCTTTTGCGCGTTTTGTTAGCCTCGCGCGCGCGCTTGATTGCTTTGACATCAATGCCTGGATGCTTCAGAAAATTATTATCCTCAGAGGCAATAACCGACATTTGCATATTCCTACTAATATCCTCAATATCAACCCACTTCTTCTCCATTTTCACCTCACTTCCATCGAAAATCTGACCGAATACGCGCTGAACCATTAGCGGAGTTATTGGCGGATTTACCCATTTATAGAGAACCGTTACTGATATTGTGGAAACGAAAAATACTAATATGGCTATTTTGAGAATTCTAAATATTTTCCTAAAAATTCTTTGACTCGTTTTCCCTTTGACTGGTTTCGTTTTGCTTGCCTTTTTTACCATTCCTTACTAAAATATTAAAGCGCAAAAATAGGGAATTAATGAATGAACAATAGTTTCATTTTAAAATATTAAATCACATTATATCAGTCTATTAAATTAAATTTACGTGGATGAAAGATTCTAAAAAATCTATTCATCGAATTTGCGAACAAAAAAAAAGTTGCAGTTGCTAGTTGAATCTGCCTTTAAACCAACAACAAAAACGGAGAGATTTCGTGGCTAAAAAAAATGCATAATTTTGCGATTCTAATTTAAGAAATCGATGCAATATTATAATCTATCTGGAAAAATCACCAATACCGAACTCAATTTGTCGATTGATAATCGAGCTTTTCGCTATGGGGATTCGATCTTCGAAAGCATGTTTTTCAGCTCCAATGCTTTACAATTTATTGATTTACATTATGATAGATTATTCAAAGGGCTACAATTATTAAAAATAAAACCAAACTGTATTCCCACAAAAACAGCCTTAGAGCAACAAATCGATGAATTGATGCAAGCCAATGAATACTGTGGTTCAGCAAGAATCAGGTGGCAAATTTTTCGGAAATCAGGTGGGTTTTATTTTCCTAATAGCAACGATTGCGATTATATTATCGAAATATTCCCGCTCAATAATACCCGTTATTGCCTCAATGAAAATGGATTACAGTTAGGCATCGCAAAAAGCGTTAGCCTAGACCAATCCCCTTTCAATGCAGTTAAAACGAGCTCAAAACTCAGTTCTGTGCTGGCCGCCATCGAAGCGAATGAAAGCCTTTGGGATGATGCAATTCTGCTGAATCAGACTGGCAGGCTGGCTGAATCATCTAAAGCAAACCTGTTTGTGGTCAAAAACAATACGATTATCACCCCGCCTTCTTCTGAAGGAATATTAGAAGGCATTATGCGCCAATTAGTTATACAAGCCGCTTCGGAAAATGATTTTGCAATTCAAGAGTTACCTATTGCGATAAGTGATTTGCAAGTAGCAGAAGAAGTTTTCATTACCAATGTAATTATAGGAATACAATGGGTGGCAAAAATCGAAAACAAGCTTTATGAAACGCGCCTAGCTAGTTCCTTGCTCGAAAACATCAATCGCAAGCTAAAAATTGCAAGACTTTGATTGTTTACTCATTATAGTTCATATATTTTTAATCGGACAATGATGAAAAAAATCAGCATTTCTAAACAATATTTCTACTTTTGATTTTTTAATTCCAAAATATAACAGAGAAACTAAATACGCATGAATCAGTTTGTTATCCTTTTAGGTGGAAATATGGGGGATCGTTTAGGCTATTTGGCTGAAGCGAAACAAAGGATAACGCAATCTTGTGGCAGCATAGCGCAGGAATCGCGCGTTTACGAAAGTGAAGCTTGGGGATTTGAATCTGAGCATAACTTTCTCAATCAAGCCATTGTACTTCAAAGTCAATTCGATGCTTTTCAACTTTTGCAACATTTACAAGCAATAGAAAAATCACTGGGTCGGCAATCTAAAGGAGGAGGCTATCAATCGCGGACTTTAGACTTAGATATTTTATTTTTCGGCAATCATATTATTGAAAAAGAGGAACTTATAATTCCACATCCCCGTATTGCTACGCGTAAGTTTACCCTACTTTGTGTGGATGAACTAATACCTAATTTCATACATCCTGTGCTTCAAATTAGTATTCATCAATTGCTGCATGATTGCAACGACCCTTCTAAAGTGTGGATTTATGAATAAGGTCAATATAACTTATCAATACATTGCCATAGAAGGTAATATTGGTGCAGGAAAAACCAGCTTAGCAAGCAAAATTGCTGAAGAATACAATGCCCAACTTATCTTGGAGCAATTTGAAGATAATAGCTTTTTACCTAAGTTTTATAAAGATCCCGAGCGTTTTGCATTTCCACTGGAGCTATCTTTTTTGGCTGAACGCTATCAACAGCTAAAAGACCATTTGCAAATTACAGATATCTTCAAAAGCTTTATAATTTCAGATTATTTCATCAATAAATCCCTAATATTCTCGCGGAAAACGCTTTCTAGCGATGAGTATAAATTGTACCACCATTTATTTGAAATTATAAACCAAAGCATTCCTAAACCCGATTTGCTGGTGTATTTATATGCAAGGGTAGAACGATTGCAGGAAAATATCAAAATAAGGGGGCGAAATTACGAACAAGATATTAAAAATCAGTATCTTGAGAAAATTCAAGAGAGTTATTTCGATTTTATCAAACAGCAAACGAATATGCGGATTTTGATTATTGATGCTAATCAACTTGATTTTGTGAATCGACCGCTCGATTACGAATATATTAAAACGCTTATTTTCAATGAGTACCCGATTGGTATCCATCGCATTAATACCAATGTAAGTCAGCCGTAAAAGAATATTTCAAATTAGAATTACTTATATACCTCTTTGTTTCTCAAATCTTTCCATAGCAATTTGCGCCGATTTTCTCCCCAATAAAATTTGACTTTTGGATTTATGAAAATCGAAAGTACTGCACGAATCCCTCGATATTTCGATAAGCACATCATGTGGATTCGTTTTGAGTTGATAATCTGAAATCGTTTGAATTAATACCGAAATTGTTTCGGTGATAATATGATAATAACCAAATTTATCATGTTGATTATTAGCGAGTTTACTAAGCATTTTTTCTTTGAAACCATTATAAATTTTAAGTTCTTTTTCTTTTTGTATTTCAAGAGAAACCTTAGTAGGAATATAGGAGGAATGTTTTGCATTAAGATTCACCACCACTACAATATCGCCTGGCGTTCGTTCGACAAATGAAATGGGAATAGGATTGATTAATCCACCGTCAACCAACACTTTATCTTCATCATAAAAAGGGGTAAAAGTGGAAGGAATAGAAACCGAGGCCCGAATGGCATTATAGAGGCTGCCACTGCGATACGCAATTTCTGATTTAGAAGCCAAATCGGTTGCCAAAGCTACGAATGGAATATCCAAATCCTCGATATTACGCTCAGGGATAAGCTTTTGCATTTCTTCAAAAACCTTTTTCCCTTTGATAAAACCACCACCACTCAAGGTTAAATCCATCATTTTAAAAACATCAGAAAGGGTGAAACTTAGCAACCAATTTTTATATTCTTCCATTTGACGCGCAGCATAAACCCCACCAATAACCGACCCAATGGATGTGCCCGCGATCGAGGAAATTTCATATCCTCGCGCTTCCAATTCTTCAATAACGCCAATATGAGCCAAACCTCTGGCACCTCCTGCCCCTAATACCAATGCTACCTTTTTCTTTTCCATATATTATATATTTTTTAAGTCTTTATTATCAATTATTTAGATGTATTTATTATCTTCATCACTCGGAATATTGCACGCCAACCTAAATAAATTTTGAAAAAAAGTTGAAGTCATTAAAATAATCAAAATTGAAGTGAAAATCGATTCATGACAAAAGTATAAAATAAAATAATGGCAAGAAAGCTTATTTATTCATTCATAACAAACATATTATCAATTAGATAAAACATTCGATTATAAAAATTTCAGCTCTTCATTTCAAAAATATTTGGTTTTTTCATTTGAAAATAGCCTTTGGTGCGAAGCAACAATAATAATTTCAAATCTTATAAAATATATTGCTGCAATCGATAATTTATTCCTAATATTGTACACGCAATTAATCACAAAAAATGAAAAATCTAACTCCAATTAAGTCAATAAAAGATTTCCATATTACTCAAAAACCAGCTCAAGTGTGGTATCTTAGGCGTTATATTGATGAAAATGAGCAATTTACCAATTATAAAGATTTAAATTTCAGACGACAATCCTCTATTGATTTGGTAGATTATCGAATATTCTATCATGCTATAGGGGGCGAGTGGAAATGGGCTAATCGATTGATTATTAACTATTCAGAACTTGATAAACTATTAAGTGAAGAAAGTCGAGAAGTATATTATGTGTACGAATCAAACGTAAGAATTGGCTATTTTGAGCTAGACTTATCGAAAGTGGAGGTTGAATTGGTATATTTTGGCTTGCTGAAACCATATTTGAGCAAAGGCTATGGAAAGAAAATGATGAACTATATTTTGAAAAGACTGCAAACCATTAAGCAGCAAACAATTATACTACACACTTGCAGCAACGACAGTCCTGAGGCTTTAGATTTCTATCAAAAAATGAAATTCGTCATCTACGATAACAGAACTGAAAATCAAGTCATTATTACTTAAATAATTCTATAAGCCCGCATTTACTTTCCAAACTCAAGCAATTTTGTAGCCGCATCTTCACAGCCCAATTCTTTGGCTTTATTATAATCAGACCAAGCCTCTGTTGGCTTATTCATTGCAAAATATACCGCCGAGCGTTCCAAAAAATAAATAGCCTTTGGCGCTTGTATTCCACATAAGAAGTTGTAATGTTTGAGTGATTCCTCATAAATCTTTTCAAAAAAATTTACTTGTGCCAATATGTGATGTGCTCTAAAATAATTTGGCAGATAGTCTAATACCTTTGTAGCATTGACTTTTGCCTCGGAATATTGCTTCAATTGCATATAAGTATTTGCCAAATAGAGGTAAGTTATAGCATGATCGTTGATTCGTAAACTGGTTTTAAAATCATCCAAAGCTTTATCATATTCTTCCATGCGCAAGTACAATAAACCACGATTATTAAAAGCTTGAAAGTTATTCGGCTTCGCTTTTATAACAATGGAATAATCGTCGATTGCATGGTCATAATCCCCAATTCGTTCGCGTGCAATGCCGCGATTATACACTGCGTCTATCATGGTTTTGTCCCTGCGATAAGCTTTGGTAAAGTCCACAATGGCCGCTTCATGTTCGCCATTTATCATTTTAAGCATGGCTGAGGTGTACCATTCTTTGGCTGTTTGGGCTTGTAATGCTACACCAAAAATTAGTGACAGCAAAAAAAACAGTAAAACCAGTACTAAGTTTTTATAAATAAATAATAACTTCATGTAATCTTTATATATATATGGATTTTAATCTAATATAAATTTTTAAAAATAGCATACTGAAATTTTGTCATGCTAATTTCAATGCAAATATACGACTATTTAGCGCGAATAACGTATTAGAAACGAATAAAACTGAGCAAGAAAATCACTTATGAAGGCATCACTTTCAAGTTTCAATTTGTTTTTAATTGGTCAAAATATTTTAGTACCTTTGTAAGGTAATAAACCCATTGTATGCCAACATCAGCCAAACTTCTTTTTATACTATTCTCCCTCCTCCCCTTTGCATTAATAGGGCAGATAAAGGATAGTATATCAATGGTTAGTGCCGAATTTACCGAAAACAAAGGTCAGTGGCCTGAACCAGTGCGCTTTAAAGCTTTTCTTGGTAATGGAAATTTATGGATAGAGAACAACAGTTTTCTGTTTGACCTCTCAAATGCCGAAGAATTAGAATCCCTTTCACATCATAAACACCAACAGCAAAAGAAGTTAACTGCTCCAAGCAAAATAAAAAGGCATAGCTATCGCATGCGTTTTGCGAATGCAAACCCCAATCCAAGCATACTGTGTGAAAATCCTTTGAGCATTTACGAAAATTATTTTCTAGGAAATGATCCGCAATTTTGGGCCTCAGGGGTTAAAAAATACAGCAAGTTAAGCATCCAAAACCTATACAATGGAATCGATTTGAGGATTTATGAACAATCACAGCGATTGAAATGGGATTTTGAAGTAGCAGCACAGTCCGACCCAGCACAAATACAAATCCGTTATGAAGGGGTTGATAAACTTCAAATAAAAAATAATAATTTGATTATCAGCACTTCAGTAAATCAAATCATAGAATTAGCCCCTTATGCTTATCAAATAATTGCAAACGAAAAAGTAAAAGTTGAATGTTATTTTGTTTTAGTAAACAATCAAGTAAATTTTATATTTCCAAAATCATATAATCCACAATATCCGCTAATTATAGATCCAACTTTAGTTTTTGCAAGCTATACGGGTTCGTATGCCGACAATTGGGGATTTTCTGCAACTTACGATTCAAAGGGTTTTTTATATGCCGGAGGGATTGCTTTTGGCACTGGTTATCCAACCACCTTGGGAGCTTACGATCTCTCATACAACAACTCCTTTGATGTGAGTATCAGTAAGTTCGATACCACTGGTAGCAATTTAATCTACTCAACCTACCTCGGAGGCGCCAACGGAGAGGTTCCAGCTAGCTTGATTGTGAATAGCAAGGACGAATTAGTAGTACTAGGAACCACCAGCAGTGGTAATTTCCCAACCTTGGCAAGCTCCTACGATGACAGCTATAATGGCGGGCAGAATACCAATATTTCGTCGAGTATTAACTTTCAGAACGGTAGTGACCTGTTTATCACACTCTTTAGTGCAAATGGTTCTCAGTTAATTGGCTCCACTTATTTGGGTGGTTCCAAAAATGATGGTATAAATTCTTCCGTTTCTTTAGTAAATAATTACGGCGATGATATACGCGGAGAAGTGATTACTGATAAGAATGATAATATTTATCTAGTTTCGACTACTAGCTCCCTTAATTTTCCGACCACTGCAAATGCTTTTCAGCCAAGCAAAAATTTGCTTAATGACGGAGTGATTGCAAAATTCGACAATTGCCTTAGCAATCTCATTTGGGCAAGTTATTTTGGCGGAAATAAACATGATGCGATTTATGGTTTAAAGCTTAGCAAAAAAGGAGATATCTACATTACTGGCGGCACCATGTCGATCGATTTACCGATTCAAGCAGGAGCCTATCAAACAACTTTTCAAGGAGATTCAGCAGATGGATTTGTGGCAAAAATTGCCAAAAATGGTCAATCGATTTTAAAATGCAGCTATATTGGAAGTGCAGCCTACGACCAAAGTTATTTAATAGATCTAGACCGCTACGACCATGTTTACCTCTTTGGGCAAACCCTAGACACTTCTAATGTTTTTATTTATAATGCATTATGGAACAGCCCTTTAGATGGTCAGTTTCTGATTAAACTAAACCCGAATTTAAATAATCTGGTATGGTCAACTACCTTTGGAAACGGAAGTCATGGAACAGACTTAGTCCCTTCGGCCTTTATGGTAGATTTATGTAATCGGATATATTTATCGGCTTGGGGCGGGGCTGTGAATTCAAGTTTTTCGGGAGGGAACACCTATGCTTTGCCATATACCTTGAATGGGTTTCAAACCACCACCGACGGTAGCGATTACTATCTAATGGTGATGGCTGACGATGCCTCCGCGCTCGATTATGGAAGTTTCTACGGCGGCTCAAGTTCCGACGAGCATGTGGATGGCGGCACTTCCAGATTCGATAATAAAGGCCGGATTTACCAAAATGTTTGCGCAGGCTGTGGTGGTCACGATGATTTTCCTACTACAACAGGTTGTTATTCTTCCATAAACAATAGTTCCAACAATAACTGCAATAATGGTGTATTCAAAATAGATTTTAATATCCCCGCTATAGTGGCTGATTATCAGATTCCTCCAGTGGTTTGTCTCCCCGATACTACTTTTTTTATCAATAAATCTTTCTTATCGCATCCAACGCTAACGCAATACTATTGGAACTTCGGCGACGGAGGAACATCCACGGCCAAAAATCCATATCATATTTATAATCAGAGTGGTGTGTATGATGTTAAACTAATTATCTACGATCCACAAAGCTGCAATCTAAGAGATACCATTAGCCAACAAGTGGTGGTACTTTCCGGTCAAGTGGATACACTCGCCAGTCACAGCATTTGTTTAGGTCAAAGTACACAAATCGGTATCTTGCCAGTCAACGACCCTAGTGTTCTATTTCACTGGACTTCGGGAGGAAATTTAAGCAATTACAACCTTAGCAATCCTTATGCAAACCCCGCAAATTCTACTTGGTACACCTTGGCCATGAGTAATTCTGTTTGCACTGATACTTTATATCAGCTAGTTAAAGTAATTGATTTGCAAGTATTTGCAGGAAATGACACCAGTATTTGCCAGCAAACTATTATTCTCCAAGGCAGTGGTAATCAACCCAATCTTAGTTATCATTGGTCGAGCAATAATTTATTCACCGATACCTTAAATAATTTCCCTACCGACAGCCTTTTGCTACATGTTTTTAGCCAACCAAGTTATTTATACCTGAAGTGTAGTGTAAGCGGTTGCGAGAGTTACGACAGTTTATTTGTTGACAATCGAATTGTAATAAGCAGTGCCAATGTCGTGGATGTGAATTGCCATGGCGATCAGAACGGAAGCATTCAAATAAATCCAATGGGAGGAGTTTCACCCTACCAATACCAATGGAGTAATGGACAGCCAGGCGCTGTTGCAAGTAATTTAGGCGCAGGAAATTACCAAGTAACGGTGAGTGATCAAGATGGATGTTTTAGTATATTCGACACCAGCATTTACGAACCAGCATTATTACTTTCCCAAGCAGTTGCTAAAAACATTCCATGCGAAACCGCTTGTATTGGCAAGGCATGGGCAAATGCGCAAGGCGGTACTCCACCCTACCATTGGCAATGGGACGATCCATCGACTCAAACCAACAATCCAGCAACTCAGCTTTGCCAAGGCGTTTATCACGTGACTTTAACCGATCAAAATCAATGCATTACCCTCGATACGGTGAGCATAATTGATTCCTCATTACTCATGGTTTTTGATGCATGGGCAGATTTTGACACCATTTACGAAGGACAACAAATTGGTTTGCATGCTACTAATTTCGGAACCAATTACACCTACCAATGGACTCCCTCAACCGCTTTATCAGATGCCAGTATTTATAATCCACTGGCCGATCCTACCAAAAGTACCACTTATACGGTGGAAGTAAATGACGCTTATGGCTGCCACTGGTCGGATGTGATTAGTATTTATGTGATTGACGTAATTTGTGAGGAACCCTATATTTATGTCCCCAATGCATTTACACCAGACGGTGATGGCAAAAACGATTTAATCTATGTCAATTCAAGCGTAGGCTACGAATTACAGTGGATGATTTTCGACCGCTGGGGTGAGCTTGTTTTTGAAACATCTGACATAAACCAAGCTTGGGATGGAACTTATAAAGGTGAAAAACTCAATGCAGGCGTTTATGTATATCATTTAAAATTAACATGTTACAGTAAAGAAGTGTTTATTAAAAAAGGAAATATCACCTTAATTCGTTAAACTAACCATTGACAAGAATTAAAATAAGATACCAATCTCATCCTGAAAAGCCCTTCGTAAAACATGCTTTTAGGAGATTTGCGCCATTTTTATGGTTATGGCTAGCGATGATATTCCTCATCGCATTAAAACCCATACATGGGCAGGATTTGCATTTTTCGCAGCTTTTCAATTCACCACTCAATCTCAATCCAGCGCTTACAGCCTATACACAAGCCAACTATCGTTTTATATTGAATCAGCGTAGCCAATGGGCTTCAGTGACCGTTCCTTATCAAACCTATTCCGCCTCCTTCGACACTAAACTTATTACCCGAAAACGTAAAGGCGATTTTATTGGGTTTGGACTTATTTTCAACAATGATGAAGCGGGCGATTCTAAATTTGGCACCACCCAAGCCGGATTATCCTTATCATGGGTGAAAGTCTTGAACAAACAAAACAAAAACCTGCTGGCCATTGGGATGCAAGCTTCTTTTTTCCAGCGATCCATCGATTACAGCCAGCTATATTTTCCTGAACAATGGAATGGGAGTTTCTCAAATATCCAACAAGCCAATAGCGAAATATTTAGCGTTAATCAATTCAATTACTTTGACTTATCAACGGGAGCACATTGGTTTTTGACTTTCAGTCCCCGTTTTAAAATCAACACTGGTTTATCCGCTTATCACTTAAATCGTCCGATGCAAAGCCTATTGAACGATGAAGAAAGTAGATTGAGTGTGCGATATCAATGGTATGCTGAGCCAGAGTTTGAGCTTAGTAAACTTTACAACCTGATGCCAACTTTCTACTTTTCACATCAGAATCCATATAATGAATTAATAGTGGGTGCAAGGTTTTATTACAAACTTCATAGCGACTCAAGGCGATATTTTGCACTCAACACTGGATTATTTATTCGCAATCATGACGCCCTAATTTTGCTTATGGGAATTGATTATAAGCAGCTTAAGATTGCCGCAAGCTACGATTTTAACGTATCGCCCCTGACTGTTGCCAGTCGTGCAATGGGTGGAATGGAAATAAGTTTGCAATGGCTTATTTTGAAGAAAAAGAAAATTCCTAAAATGGAGCCAACCCCCTGTCCTATTTTCTAAGATGAAATCAAACAGACATTTATATCGGTCACTTTTGATTACTTTTGTATTAAGCATAGGGCATTTGTGCGTATTGGGTCAAAATATAGCAGAGCAACAAGCTATTGCAGCCCGCTATATTCATGAAATAAACTATCCCCAAGCTGCGGAGATTTATTTTCGTCATTATCAAAGCGATTCCAACAATATCGACTTCCAATTTCATTACGCCAATATTTTGCGTTTACAAAACAAAATGAGCGAAGCATATCCCATTTATGCTGCAATGCAAACCTATAATCTGGAAAGTAAATACCACGAAGCCTACTATCATTTTGGCGAATTAGCCAAGCAATTAGGACAGTATAAAATGGCTATTGAAGCTTTTCAGAAATACATAAATACTGGTGAATCAGCTATTTTAAGAAAATCATCAGAACAAGAAATTAAAGCCTGCAATTATGCCCTAGCACATGCTCACGACAGTTCACTTTACGAAATAATCCATTTACCACCGCCCATCAACGGTCCTTATTCGGAGTTTAATCCGCGAGCCATTTCCGACCGGCAGTTAGTTTTCAGCCGATACGAAGCACTCTTTGCCGAAGGTGAAGAGAATGTTTTTGGGCATTCCTATTTTTCAGAAATATATACGGCAACCTACAGCCATCAAGGTTGGCAAAAGGTAAAGTTATTCGACAGTAGACTGAGTGCCAATCAATACTTCACTGGCAATATTTGTTTTAACAAAAGGCAAACGGAGGCCTATTTTACTCGCTGTGTGGATCTTTCGGAAGAAGTTGGTCCCTGTTCCATTTATTGGAGCAAGAAGAGAAATGGCAAATGGAGCAAAGCTAAAGCCTTGTCTGCCAGCATAAATTTACCCGATTATTCGGCCACACAACCCTATTTAGCTGAATTTTATAATTATAAAATACTCTTTTTCAGTGCAAATCGACCCAATGGTTTTGGCGGGTTTGATATTTGGTATGCCGTACTCAAAGGCAACGAAATCAGCGAGCTTAAAAATGCGGGCAGCCTTATCAATACCTCGGGTGACGAATTAAGTCCTTTTTACGATAGCGAAGAGCGCAATCTCTACTTCAGCAGTAACAAACAGGCTGGTTTTGGAGGCTTCGATATTTTTAAAAGCAATGGAGAACTCAGCCAATGGACTATTCCCGACAATTTAGGTCAGCCAATCAACTCACCTTTTGATGATTTGTATTACAGCCATTATCGCGCAGGGAAAATTATCTACCTAAGTTCAAACCGAAAAGGCTCGTATTTTCACGACCAATCCGAGAGCTGCTGTGGGGATATCTATGTCGCCTATCGCACTGATTATAAAGATAGTACAGATTTTAGCACCTTTGAATTACCAATTCCTGAACAAGAAACGAGTACTCAAGCCAAAATTCAGAAGCTTCTGCCCCTGACACTCTATTTTGATAATGATATGCCAGACCCCAGAAGTACTCAAACCGAAACCAAAGAGAATTATAAAGACTTATTAGCAAGATATTTACAAGAGAAAGAGCAGTATGTAAGTAAGTATTCTGATGGACTTGAAGCTACAAAAGCCAAGGAAGCCACCATTGAGATTGAGACTTTTTATAATGATCAAGTTGCACTTGGTTTTGAAAACTTGGAGCTATTTGCCCATTTGCTAAAACAAGAGTTGGAAGCAGGCAAAAAAGTTAGAATTAAGATTAAAGGATACGCGAGTCCACTCAATTCGCAGGCTTATAATCTTGCCCTCTCTAAACGGAGAATCAGCAGTTTAAAGAATTTTATCTATGAGTACGAGAACGGATATTTTGCGGCTTACTTAAACCAAAGGGCGGCCAATGGAGGCAGTTTACATCTTTATGAAGACCCGCTTGGCGATAGCCAATCCATTGGTTTGGTGAGTGATAACGCCAATGACCTCCGCAATTCAGTATACAGTCCGACAGCCGCTTTGCAGCGGAAAATTCAGATTATCATGTATAGCAGCAATGATTTGCAATTAGATAGCGTCGATTACCCGATTATTGCATGGCAGCGCAGTCCACTGAACTTAGGAACTATCTCCAAAACAGAAACAAAAACTGGCTTAGTAAGCTTCAAAAACATTGGAAAAGCCGAGCTAAATCTGCAATCGGTGCAATGCGAAGATGATTTTGTACAAATCCAACTCGATAAAAGCCATTATCAATCGGGCGAAAATGGAAAATTCTATTTTCTGATACGCCCACAAGACTTGAGCGCCGGTGATTATTCCATAAGCATACAACTGCAAAGCAATCAAATTGAAGAAAATCAATACTATACCATTACCTTTTGCATAGCTGAGTAGCTCAAAAATCCGCTGCAATAATTCTTCTTTGAGATTTCGAAAATAATATTTTTATCTTTTGTAAAAGGAAACTATAATTCACTACCTTTCAGGCACTAAACGAATCACTAATTACCACTGAGTCAAACAATCCTCGTCCATTTAAAATAACTTAACATTTAATCGCCATGAGAAGCCTCTTTTTTATATCTATTCAATTGAATATAAATACTTTACAAAAGCTAAATGGAAAGAAAAAAGCCAATACAAAACAGCCAAACAAACGATAAAGCAATAAATGCTTAGCATTAAATGAGAAAGCTAAGAACCATGGAAAGCAACAAAAGCGTCATAAAAGAAGGTAAACCGGCCCAAAAGATGATTGAACCATCGAGTAAAAACAGCCTAAAAGAAAAGCGACCCTTGAGAGACCGCTTTGAATGTTTTCACAACG